>JARLJF010000145.1 GCA_031291335.1 Pandoraea sp.
GCATCGAGATACAGCGCGCGGTCGCCCAGCAGATAAGCATCGGGCACGGTCTTGATGAGATCCGACGGGCCCGCCGTCTGAAGCCAGCGCAACGCACGCACCATGGCATTGGTGAGCGCCTGCGTCGTGTTCGGATTCTTCTGAATGAACGATTCGTTCGTGTACAGGCACCCCGCCGGCATGTTGCCGCCGAACACCGACACCGTCTCCTTGAGCGTGCGCGTGTCCGAGATCACACGGATCTCCTTGCCGCGCTCCAGCATCGTGATGACCGGGTCGAGGTTGACGATGGCGTCGATATTGCCCGAACGAATCGCGGCGAGCGCACCGGACGATGCGCCAACACCGACGAATGCCACCTCATTGGGCTTGACGCCCCCCTTGGCCAGCACGAAGTTCGCCATGATGTTCGTCGACGACCCGGGCGCCGTCACACCGATCTTCTTGCCACGCAGGTCGGCCAGCGACTTGTAGTTCGGCATGGTCTTGTTCGACACACCGAAGACGATCTGCGGCGCGCGCCCTTGTAGAACGAATGCGCGGATGTACTGGTTCTTCGCCTGCAACAGGATTGTGTGTTCGTAGGCACCCGACACCACATCGGCGCTACCGCCCACAAGCGCTTGCAGCGCCTTCGAGCCGCCGGCGAAATCCGAGATCTCGACGTCGAGCCCTTCGTCCTTGAAGTAATTCAGACGTTCGGCAATCGTGAGCGGCAGGTAATAGAACAGATTCTTGCCGCCGACGGCGATCGCGATCTTGGTCTTCTCGAGCTTGGCCTGTGCGAAGCCAGGGCGAATGCCTGCGCCAATCAGGCCGGTGGCGGCCAGTGCCGTGACGAACTGACGTCTTTGCATGGTGTTTGTCTCCGTGGTTGCAGCGTTCTTTCTTTGTATGGCGTGCTTTTTATTCACGGCTCGCGGCAAGTACCGCGCCCCGTGTTCCTGCGCAGGATCGCGTCGGTTCAAATGACGCCGCCCTCGCGCAGTGCTTTGATTTGCCCGGCATCATAACCCAGTTGCCCAAGCACTTCGTCCGTGTGAGCGCCCAGTTCCGGGCCGAGCCATTGTGTCTGTCCCGGTGTCTCCGAGAGCTTCGGCGTGATGTTCGGCAGCTCGATAGGCGTGCCATCCGGGAACGTGTGTCGCTGGATCATCTGACGCGCGATGAACTGCGGATCCTTGAACATATCGGCTACGGTGTAGATGCGGCTCGCGGGCACGTCTGCGCCCTGCAGCACGGCAAGCGCCTCGTCGATGGCGCGCTCGCGTGTCCAGTTGCCGATCGCATCGTCAATTTCCTGCGTGCGCGGCACCCGCCCGTCGTTGTGCGCCAGCGCGGGATCTTCCGCCAGATCGGACCGGCCAATCGCATGCATCAACCGCTTGAAGATCGGGTCGCTATTGCCGCCCACGACGATCATGCCGTCAGCGCACGGATACGTGTTCGACGGCACGATGCCGGGCAGCGACGCCCCCGTACGCTCGCGCACCATCCCGGCCACGCTGTACTCCGGCACCACGCTTTCCATCAGATTGAAGACGGCCTCGTACAGCGCGACGTCGACCACCTGCCCTCGCCCGCCGTTCACGTTGCGGTGATGCAGCGCCATCATCGCGCCAATCACGCCATGCAGTGCCGCAATGGAGTCGCCGATGGAGATACCGATGCGTGGCGGTGGAAGGTCCGGATAACCGGTGATATGACGCAGTCCGCCCATCGACTCGGCGATCGCGCCGAAGCCTGGCCGATCGCGATACGGTCCCGTCTGCCCATACCCCGACAGACGCACCATCACCAGCCCCGGGTTTTCAGCCGACAGTTGCTCATACCCCAACCCGAAGCGCTCAAGCAGCCCTGGGCGGAAATTCTCGACCACGATGTCGGCCTGCGCGGCGAGCTTGCGCACGATCTCCTGGCCCTCGGGGGACTTGAGATTGATCGTCACCGATTTCTTGTTGCGCGCCTGCACCGCCCACCAGAGCGAAGTACCGCCCGCATCAGGATGCATCTTGCGCCACTTGCGCAATGGATCGCCGTGCTGCGGATCTTCGATCTTGATGACTTCGGCGCCAAACTCACCCAGCATGCGTGCGGCAAACGGGCCGGCAATGAGTGTGCCGAGTTCCAGGACCTTGACGCCCGCGAGCGCGCCACGCGCCGGCAGACCGGGGCCACTGGCGGCGGCATGCGGCGCGGAAGCTTCGGAAGATGCGGAAGATTCGGAAGACGTGCCGGCAGCGGATGCCGCGGCGGGACCTTGCGGCGAGGCAGATTCAAACGGCTTGGACGACTTGGACAACGCGTAGACTCCTGTGCCTCGTCGACGGTCATCACCGTCGACTGCGAGACGCCGCCCGCGGGCAACGCCCGTACAAATGGGTGGCAAATGAAGTTCGTATAGTAATTCGACAGTCGGCTATCGGCCAATAACCTCGCAGCAGATCGGGGAAAGGTCCGAGCCAAATCCCTCCGAAGTCCGATCCGCCAACGCAACTGCGCAACGACAATCCCTCAAGTCTCGAACAAATGACGCGCGCCGCGCTGCGCCGCAATGTAGATCGCTTCGCCGCGATTGCGCGCGCCGAGCCGTCGGTACAGGGCAGACACGTGCGTCTTGGCGGTCCCCTCGGAAATCACCAGTTGCTGGCAGATCGTTTTGATAGATAAACCGCGCGAGAGCAGCGCAAGAATTTCGTACTGCCGCTGAGAGATGCCGAGCAGCGCCGACTCGGCCAGTTGCGTCGCCTTGTCGCCCCCGAGCGGGAACACCGGCAGACGTGAGAGCGGCAACGCCTCGCCCAACGCTTCCTGCCGCCAAAGCACGAGCAACGCCGAGAGGGCTTCCTCCGGGACGAATCTCCCGCCCGAGAACGCCAGATCGAAGACCGAACGAATGCGTGCGACCGAATTCGGCCACGGCAGACACGCGGCTACGCCGGCCTGCAGCCAGCGAATGATTTCATCGGGAAAACCCGCATCGCCGATCACGATGACGGGCACAGGCGGCACACATTCGCCGGCGATCGCACACAGGGTATCGATAGCCGGTGTACGGGCCACGGCTTCTTCGATGACGAGTGCGCGACGCGACGGCAATTCGCGTAACCAGATCCAGTCCTGCATCGCCACATCGTCGACGTGACGCAGGACCGGCGGTGTCGCGTTCGCTTCGGTTTGCAACGCAACTTGCAGGCCGCTCAGCCAGGTGGCAGCCTCACCCACGACCAGCACACGCATGGTTTCCCCTGTCGTTCCGGTCGGCACGCTCGTGCCGCCGTCCCCCGCTTTTCTTATTACGCCTGTCGCATTCGTTGTGTACCGGCCCCGAGAATCTTACGGACTCCACGGCCAGGACGAAAACCGAAGAAATCTTCGATCTTTCGTCATAGTTTACGCATCAGGCGTCACCTTGCTTTCAGCCCAGTTTACGCGCGAAGGCCGCGTGACGGCGAGTTCGCCTCTCGGGGACGCCGGTCATTGTTGCCTCTGCGCGACAAACCGCAATCTGCGTAAATTATTTACTCAAATTTCGGAAATTCCGCTATTACTTTTTTCCCTTTCCTTTCTCAAATCGCGCAATAGAATACAAGCAGTGCTGGGAGGACAGCATGCGGAGGCCGGGGGGCACGCCATGTTCAAGATCACCGTCAATACGACGCGCAGTGCCATGTTCTGTCTGGCGGCCGCGTGCTTTGCGAGCGCCGCTCAGGCCGATGTCACCGGCATTGCCGGTGTTCCGATCGCCGTGAGCGACGCACTGCTCGCCAGCACGCGCGCGGCGAACCTGCAAAAAAGTGTCGTCGCCAATCTATCTGGCGCGGCACCCGCCGTCATTGCTCCCGTCAACGCGACAACGGTTGCCTCCAACGGCGTTCGCCTGTGGGACGAAGTGATCCCACCTGCACCGGCACCGAAACCCACTCAGGCATCGATGACCTCGCCGGGGCAGATGCGCACGACCGTCGCCACTTCAAACTACTCGCCGCCGTCCCTGACGTCCGGCATGCAGACAACGAGTCTGAAGGTCAACGCGAGCGTGAGCCGCATGCCGTCCGGCATGGCGCGCTGACCCGTGCTCCGGTAGCGCCACCACCCTCACCCTTTCCAGGCCGCCTCTCCCGGCCCGTCTCGATGTCCCGATACCGCTGCGGCGCTGCGCGTCCCCGAATCAGGGACCGCGCAGCCCTTCTTGTGCCATTCAGCTCAACGACACACCGTATGCGTCATCAGAACGTGTACGGGAAGCGCAGACCGATCACGTAGTTCGGCGCATCCGGCGACATGCCGGCGTTCACATAACCGTTCACGGTCCAGTGCTTGTTGATGGCGTAGTTGATACCGAAGTTGAGCGACGCGGCGTTCGTCGTGCTGCCCGCCACCGTGGTCCAGGAGCTACCCGGCGTGGCCGTCTTCGTCGCACGCGAGATCGCCGTCGAGTACGAGATCGACAACGCCGTCTTGTCGTTAAGCGCCAGCGCCATCCCGGCACCCACCTGAACGATGTCGCCCAGCTTGACCTTCGCGGGTTGCGTCGTCCCTTCGATCGTCGAGATGTCGTCGAACGAGCGGGCCACGTTGTACGTGTACGCCACGTTCGCGAACAGCACGATCGGATCGTAGGTGCGCAGGAACGACAGGCCGGCGGTGAACGCCCAGATGCCGTTACCCGTGGGCAGGCGCGAAGGTGTCGTCAGGTTGTTGTTGGTCGGATCGGGCGTTCCGAGCTTGATGCCGAACGGTGACGTACCGGTCGGTGCCGTCATGCGCAGCGATGCCACGATATCCGGCCAATTCGCGTTTTCCTTGACCACCTGGTAGTACAAGGACGCATTCACGTCGCCGATGTTCGCCGAATTCTTGCTGATGTCGCTGATCGACGACGACGCGCCACCTACCCCGCCCGAGATGAAGTCCGAGTTGCGGTAGAGGTACGGAACGTCGAAGGCCACACTCAGCCGGTCGTTGATCCCGTAGCGCGTGTTGACGTCGAACGTCCACACGTTGGCTTTGGTCTCGCCGAGATTCAACTGACCGAGGAAAATGGCGTCCAGCGCAAGAAAGCCGCTCAACACGAGCTGACGACGGTCGTAGTAGCTGTAACTGATACCGGCATCAATGGTGAGCTTGCGATCGAACAGCGGTGCGTGCTGCGCCTGCACGACAGCCTCTTCGGCCGGCGTGCGCTGCGAGTCGCTCTCGCTCTTTTGCATCTGCTGCGTCTCGCCGATAGGCGTGGCCGACGTCGGGCCCGCAGCACCGGCGGCGCCGCCGCCGGGGGTGCCTGCAGAGCCGGCGGCAGAACCATCGCCGGGCGAGACCTGCGCAATCTGCGCAGTGTCCCACGCAGTCAGACCACGACCGCGTTGCGCCATCTCAATGTCAGTGAGGCGCTGTTTCAGAGAAGAAATTTCCCGCTGCTGCCGGTCGACCATGTCCATCAACATCTGGAGACGGTCGTCCGGCGATGGGTTCGTATGCTCCTGAGCCTGGGCCGATAGCGTGAAAAGCAGTACCCCCAACGGAATAGCGGCAACGGGAAAAAAGCGGTGAGTATTCATGATCCCCCCCGGGTAAAAGTGCGGACGGGCGTCCGCGCGCAATCCAACAAACGCGTATTACCAACAACGTTGTCCTTGCTGCTCGACTGCGGGGTGATGCGTGCGAAACCCGTTGCCATCTACCTCGATATGTCATGCCCGGGCCCTGCCGACATCACCTTTTTGTGCGCCGCGGGTGCTGCTGCGGCGATGCCCCACTTCTATTTTTCATGGCATCCGCCAACGAATTACCAAGGCCGGATACTGCTTGCGGCGTCGCACCGTTCATGCACGACAGCGCGACACCGTCACTTCACTTGCCCTTCCCTTCATCGACGCACGGCGACCATATTCGCCATTGCGTTCTGAATACCAAGCTGACGCAGCGCATTCGACGTAAGCGGACTCGTCTGCAAGTTCAACTGCATGGTGTTCATTACCTGCTGAGCATTACCCGCGACCTGCACGACCTGCATGATCTGGTTCATCGCCGCACCGGCGCCGCCGCCCACGCTCTGGCCGAGATTGCCGTTCGGCGTATTGAGCGAGACCTGCATGCCTGCAGACGTGATGGCCACGCTCGCGCTCAGATTGCCCACGGTGGTCTGCGAACCGTTCGCCCCCTGCCCACCGACCGGTATCAGCGTGGCAATCGGCACCCCAGGACCAAACTGAATTGTGGCCTTGTTCAAAGCGTTGTTTGCGTCGCCCGCAACCTGCGTAATCTGCGCGACGCCGTTCACCAGCACGCTCGCCCCGCCCGAAACGATCTGGGTGATAGGCGTAGTCGCCTTGACAACGCCGGGGATGATGCCGGTCGTCGCACCGGTCTGCACCTGAGCGCCGCCACCTTGATTGACGCCCAGTACGCCGGTGGCCATCAGGCTCGCACCGGTCGGCATTTGCCATTGCGACTGCATAACGAGCTGGAAGCCCGTGATCATGTTTTGTTGGGCGTACTTGCCGGTCGCATGCGAGAGCACTTCGTCGCTCACGGGCGTCCAGGTCTCGGGCACCACGCTCGACGCAAATGCCGGCAAGGCGCTCGCGAACAGCGGAATTACCAGCATCGGGACATATCGGTTCATGATGTTCTGGTCTCAAAACAGGTCCGCCCGGATGATGCCGAAATCCACCATCGGGGTCGGTGACGTCCCGGTCGCCAGCGCGCTGTCGCGCAGCTTGGCCGCCAGGGATTCGTTTCCTTTGAGCAGCGGTGAATCCTCCATAAACGGCTTGCCGATGACCGCCAGCACCAAGCCGTTCCATTGCTTGGCAAAATCGGCTTGCTCGATGATGCGATTGCCGAGCGCCGGGTCAGACACGAACACGCGTCCGTCCTTCGCTGCCTTGATGACCACAAAGTGTTGATAGCCGTTGACGTCGATCAGCGCGATGACCGGGATCTTCAGGTCGTAAAGCGCGTTCACGTCAACTTTGAAACCTCGCCCCTCGAGTCCAATCGTCTCCACGAATTTCTTCATGTCGAGCATCGAGAAGCCGTTCTTGATGACCGTTTCCGGATTGGAAAACACCATCATTTTCTGGATCATTTCCGGCTCGGGAATATCGATCCCGTAGCCATAACGCAGCAGTGTTGCCAGGGCTGCGGAACCACAACTGAAGTCGTATTCCTGCTGGACCAGATTCACGTAGTGCATCGATTTAAACGAGCGCATCTTCTTGACCGCCGGTACACCGGTCGAAGACTCGAGATTCACCGATGCATACTGCGCGTGCCCGGCCACGCTTGCGCACGCCAGAGCGCAAACGGTAGCGATCCTTATTGCGGCACGACGCGCATCATTCATGACACACCTCATGAAAAAACCGGTCCGGGAATTCCCGGACCGGTTAGCTGCATCACTTGATTGCCGAGATGGCGAGGCTGTTGGCCTGCACGTTGCCGATACCCGAAGCGACGTTCACACCCACGTTGCCGCTGGCATAGGCGAGTGCACCGTTGCCCAGCGAAGCGTTGGCGACGAAGTTGCCCGAGGCCTTCATGCTTGCCGTTTGGTCGGTTTGCGCCGTCGAGTTGGCTGCTCCGCCCGTGTACCAGCCGCTCGCGCCTTGCGAGACTGCTGCGGCCAGACCGTTCTGCTGCACGTTGCCGACACCCGATGCCACGTTCACACCCACATTCCCGGTCGCACCGGCAAGGGCACCATCACCCACGCTGGAGTTGACATAGAACTGCGAGATGCTGGCCGAACCCTTCGACGACTGGTTCGCGAACACCTGAGCCGAGGCATACACCGGTTGGGCGTTGAGCGAAGCGATCGCGACGTTGTTGGCCTGTGCGTTGTCGGCGCCTGCTGCCACGTTCACACCGATATTGCCGTTGGCGCCAGCCAGTGCACCACCACCCAACGTCGCACCCATCGTCTGCATCGTCGAGGTGTTGACGTGAAGCGTGATGGCACCCTTTTCCCACGTGGTGGACTTCATGTACGTATCAGAGAAGCCCCACAGTGCGCCCGCAGCAATCGACTCGCTCGAGACCGAAGCCTGACCTTCGTTGAACACGCCATGGAAGGCGGCATCGAAGCTCTTCTGCGTGTTCAGGAAGCCGCCTGCGAGGAAGCCGCCGGCCGACTGCGATTGCTGACCGTAGGCATAGCCACCCCAAGCTGAACCCTGACCTGCACCGGCGTTACCGACGATGTAGCCACCATAGAGTGCGAGGCCACCCGGCAGCGGAATGATCCCGCCACCGATGATGCCGCCGGCAGCGGCCACGTTCGAATACTGATACCCGCCGCCAGCGATGAAGCCGCCCGAGCCGGAGCTGGACTGGCCTGCCACATACCCGGCACCGGCCTGGAACGACTGGCTGGTGTTCAGGTGGCCGTTGGCTTCGGCATTCACCCACGAGGTCGAGTTGTTGTACGACGTGGTGGTCGCGCCGCCGATCAGATAGGCGCTACCCTGATTCGAGACCGTGGTGGTCTTCGAATCGACACCGTACGTGATCTTGCCCGTGGTGTAGGAACCAAGCAGCGGCCCCGTCAGATTCACGCCGTGTACGTCAACGCTCTGATTGCTTTGCACGACGGCGTTGCCGGTGTTATCCACCGTGACGCAACCGCGAATGCCGACCAGACCGAAAATGCCGACCAGGTTCAGAACGTTGGTCTCATTGCCGATGAACGAGAAGCTATATTGCTGGTGATTGGGTGACGCCATGGCGCTACCCGTTGCTACCAGCAGTGCAGCCGCTGCAATTGCTTTCGTTTTCATGACCATCTCCTTGACGAGAGAGTTACCCAGTTAAAAAGATGTGCCCGCCGGGGGACGGAGCACAAAAACATTTGCGGTTACATTGCCTATCCCAGCCGACTGGTTGACTTGCACCACACCGCTCGCACCGCGGAAGGCGTCACCGGAAATCGACGCCGTACGGAATTGATCGTTGAGGTTGTCGCGCCCAGCCGGGCCACCCTTGGAGATCGCAGCGGATAGTGCCGTATCCGATACGCTCGCCACTCCAGACGCATCGCCGGTCACAATGACGGTCGCGTTGCGTTGAAGATTGCCGGCACCGCTCGCCTGGTTGACTTGCGTCAGCCCCGAGGTGCCTGAAAATGCGTTGCCTTGAATTGCGGCGCTGGCAGCGCCGGTCGTCGTGGTGACGAGGGCTTGCTGATTCGTGCTCGATGCGCCGACAGTCAGCCCGCCGCCGTTCGCGATCACGCCGCTGTTGGCCTGCGCGTTGTTGACCCCGGCGGCCTGGTTCACGCCCAGCGCTCCGGTCACGCCCACGGCCACACCGCTCTCGATCGTGGCGTGCGTGCCGACAAGCTCACCGTTCACAACCCAGACGTCCTGTGCCGACGACACCCCCGCGAACGCGGCCAGCAAGGTCGCTACCGTCAGAGGGAGGGCGCGCTGTGCGCCACGCAATCCGCGATGTGCGCTCATTTCGCCGCTCCTGCCGCACCAATGCTGGTGAGGGGGGCCAGTGCCGAGCTGATTACAGAGGGGACGAGCGTGCCGATATTGCCGATGCCGCCGCCACCGCCGGATCCGGCGCCGAATCCGCCGCCGACCCCGTTGGAAGTATTGAGAGCGTTGCCACCGCGAGCATTCCCCACGAGCACGCCCATCACCGGGTTGATGCCCGACTGCACAGCGCTCGTCACGAGGCCCGCATTGCCACGGCCGGTCAATTCGCCGTCGGTGACCTGATTGACGGCCCCCATGGCGGTATTGAACGGTCCCGTCGGGAAGGCAGGTACCGACACCGCGATGGGATTCTCGACGCGTGGCAGCCCGCGGTAAGCGATCTCGGGGCCGATGTTGCGCTCGACCACGATGTCGCCCGGCGTTGCCGGTTCGGCATGTGCGCGGCCGGGGAGCATTGCCGGGGTCAGCGCCACGATCATCGTGGCGAGCAGACTACCGGCATGCGTCATGGAAAGTTGGGTCATGTTGTTCACCGCGTGGTGTAGGTCACACGCGTCACCTGAACGTTGTTCACGCCATTCGACAGTTGTTGCGGACGCGGCGTCGGCGTCACGGCGCCGGGCAGTTCGTCCCACAACGTAACGCCGTTGGCGAGTGCCATTCCCGGTGACTTGACCATCGCGCCGCCTTGCAGATTGCGGCCACGCTGGGTCCCGAGTTGTTCGTCATCGATACGGGCTGCCGCCAGCGGCATACCGGAGTCGCCAAGGCGCTTGCCGTCGGCAGCGCTGCTTGAGTCGTCAGTGCTGGCAATGGCGGGGGCTTCATCTGCCGGGGCTTGCGCGGCGACCGGCATCGCAGCTTCGACCGGGGCCACAATCCCTGCGTCGGCGTCGGAGATCGGCATGGCCGGCAGCGCCGTCGTGCCAAACGATGCCGGCACCATCGAACCGGTGAGCATCGCAACGTGCATGAGCGGCGAGCGAGAAACATCCTGAGCTTGCGCCGGTGCTGCACACAGACCGAGCGTCACGACGATGGCAGCGCTCAGTGCGCTGGCGCTTTGTCGTACGCGGTACTGCATTTCGGTGGTGAGAATTCGCATCGCTGTGCCCTCCTTGCCCGGCTCAATAAAGCGACTTCCGTGCCACCCGGCTTAAGTGGTTGAAAACATTGGCGTTAATTTTTTCGCCCCGACAGCAGCGCCGGGGAGGTGTGCGAAAACGTTTCAGCATTGATACGTGAACTGCGTCGGGCCACCGATGTCGGCCAAATCATGCGAGCGGCAAACATTCCGAACTGCGAACGATATCGGCGTGACTAGCGACGCGTGCCGAAGACGCCCTGTTTACAAGGGTCTCGCGTGACAGATTTGCGGCGAAATTGCGATGCAACGGCGACACGTCATGGCGTCGTCTCATGGGCCGACGCGCGGCACGACGGCGTTCGACACCCCGGATGTTTCATCTTTGATGTGTCCGCGGGACAACCCTCAGTGGCGCTGGGTAATGCCTGGGAATGCATGGTGACGCCTGGTGACGGTTTTACGTCGCGGCGGAGGCGTCCAAGATGATCCGGTGACGGCATCGTGAAAGGCGTTCGATAAAACATCGCGATCCAGCACGCGTGACGTCGCGGGACGCGTTCGCTCGATCGGCAAGACAACGCAATGCGTATGGGAGACGGTCGATGGAGAAGCGGGTGGCATCGCCGGAATCGCCCGTCGTTATTGGCGATGGCAGAAATCGTGGAACGCGAGGGAAGCCGCGAAAGCGGTGGGAATGTCGACCAATGTGGACCAGTGTCGACGTTTGGCGGCGAGGCAACTCACGTCAATAAACGTCGCACGGACAATAATCAGGAGCCCAAAAAGAAACGACCGCCCTGCTCATCGCAGGACGGCCGCCCTCTCTTCGCCAGAAGATATCAGGCCGGCACGCCCGATTCGTCACCACGCAATCCGTACCGGCACATGAGCCGATAGAGGGTGATGCGTGAAATACCCAACTCTGCTGCCACGTCCGTGAGCCGGTGACAGTGGCGCAGCAATGCCTGCTCGATGGCCGTTTTTTCGGCCTCCGTGCGAATTTCTTCCAGCGTGCGCACCAGCGTCGGTACCCACGGCAGCAAGTCAAGATCTTTGGCCGAAATCATGCGGCTATCGGCCATCACGATGGCGCGGCGCACGCGGTTGATCAGCTCCCGCACGTTGCCCGGCCAGTGATATTCGTACATCGCTTGCACCGCGCACTGCGTGAAGCCACGGATCTTGCGATGGTTGTCGCCTTTGAAGCGTTGCAGCACGTGGTGCGCCAGAATCTCGATGTCCTGCCCGCGCGCGCGCAGCGGCGGTTCGTCTACGCGCAGTACGCACAGGCGGTGATACAGATCCATGCGGAAACGGCCTTCCTTGACGGCAGTCTCCAGATCGACGTGCGTCGCCGAAATGATGCGCACATTGACCGGAATGACTTCGTGCCCGCCCAGACGCTCGATAGCGCCCTGCTGCAGGAAGCGCAACAGACTTGCCTGGCTCTCGAACGGCAGATCGCCGATTTCGTCGAGCAGCAGCGTGCCGCCGTTGGCAGCCTCCACCCGGCCGATCTTGCGCGCATTGGCGCCAGTAAAGGCACCCCGCTCATAGCCGAATAGTTCGGACTGCATCAGGTGCGGCGGAATCGCCCCGCAATTGATCGCGACGAATGGCCCCTTAGCACGCAACGAGCGCTCGTGGATCGCCACCGCGCTCAGTTCCTTGCCCGTGCCCGACTCGCCCGAGATGAAGACGGGGGCGTCGGTATTGGCCACCTTGCGGATGGTGCGGAAGAGTTGCTGCATCGCCTCGCACGTTCCGACCATTTCCTGATCGCCGCCGACTTGCGGCGTGAAGGTCGGCACTTCCGAGAGCGACGCCATGCCCCAGGCATGACCGATCGAATGCGCAAGCTGATCGTTCGTGCACGGCACGTTGACGTAATCGAAGCAATAATCGCGGATCAGCCGACGGATCGACGTTGTCGTGAGTTGCTCGGGATTCGTTGCCGCCACCCAGCCGACAGTCGCGGGCTGCATGCAAGACTCGAACGCACCGATCTCGCGGTCGCTATAACCGCTCGCCAGATCAATGACGGCTGCGCTGGTAATCCCCGGATTCAGAATGCGACCGACGTCGCTGGCGCTCTTGGCCTGCACGACTTGCCAGCCTTGCTCTCCCAGAAACGAAAGCAAACCATCGTTATGCTTTCGGGAGGCGTAAATCAGGGTGCGCCCGGTATCGTTAGCCATACCTTAACTCCCTGCCTAAGCAGTGCCTGTGCGCAGTTTTTTGGGTCTTCGACCGGATCAGCGCAACAGGTATACGGCCCCACGCCGCTTGAGAGTTATGGTGTTCCCCGTAGTGTTGGGTCCCCAAGTCGGCAGGTTCAGTCTAGAAGACAGGGGATGGCGCAGATATAGCGAATAACAGCTAATCCGATTGGATGATTGGTAGCAGTACCTACGCGCAAGGGCAGACGGCGTCACGTCTGCGTCATGCTCAGAGCGTATGTCTGTCGAGTACGGCACGGGCGATGGTGCCAGCGTCCACGTACTCCAACTCGCCCCCGACGGGCACGCCTCGGGCAAGTCTGCTCACACGCAAACCGCGCGCTTTCAGCATCTGTCCGAGGTAGTGGGCGGTGGCTTCGCCTTCGTTGGTGAAGTTGGTGGCGAGCACCACTTCCTTGACCACGCCGTCAGTGGCGCGGCGAATCAATTGCTCGAAATGTATCTCGCCCGGCCCCACGCCGTCGAGCGGCGAAAGATGGCCCATCAGCACGAAATACAGACCTTTGAAGGTCATCGTCTGCTCGAGCATGTTCTGGTCGGCGGGCGTTTCCACCACACACAACAGGCTTGTGTCGCGCTCGGGATCGAGGCACGTCTCGCAGATCTCGATTTCGGAAAACGTGTTGCAGCGCGCGCAGTGGCGAATCTGCTCAGAGGCATGCACCAGCGCTTCGCCCAGCCGCACCGCGCCTTTGCGGTCACGTTGCAGCAGGTGGTAAGCGATGCGTTGTGCGGACTTCGGACCGACACCCGGCAACGCGCGCAGGGCGTCGACGAGTTCCTGCAGGCTCGAGAGCTGGGGCATGCGTCGTCTTTCTCTTAGTGCTGGCGAACGATGCTCAGAACGGCATCTTGAAGCCCGGCGGCAGCGGCAGACCGGCGGTCAGGCCACCCATCTTTTCCTGCGCGGTCGCTTCAGCCTTGCGTGCGGCGTCGTTGAACGCTGCCACTACGAGGTCTTCGAGCATGTCCTTGTCGTCTGCCAGCAGGCTCGGATCAATGGTCACGCGGCGCACTTCGTTCTTGCACGTCATCACGACCTTGACCAGACCAGCACCGGACTGACCCTCGACTTCGATCAGGGCCAACTGTTCCTGCGCCTTCTTCATGTTTTCCTGCATTTGCTGAGCCTGTTTCATCAGACCCGCGATGTTTCCTTTCAGCATCTTGACTCCTGAGTAAATCGTATGAGGGGGCGCGCAGCGTGTGTAACGCGCGTTTGGGAGATAAATTCGAAAACCCGGCGCCGCTTCGCGAAAGCGAATTTGCTTATTGTACCGGGCGAATGCTATTCGGCAGGATCTGGGCGTCGAATTCGTCGATCAGTTCACGCACGAGTGGATCGTCGGCAATCGACTGCTCCGCCGCCCGTTGACGTGCCGCCGCGGCTTCCGCCGCGAGCGACGCGGCCGTCGTGCCCACCTGCCCGAGTTCAACCTGCAATTGCACCTCGGCGCCGAAGTGCTCGGACAGCGCCTGACGCAGCTTGTCGGTCGTGGCGGCATCCGCCAATTGGCGCAGCGGCACCCGCAGATGCAAGGCGCGACCGGCGACTTCCGTCAGTTCACTCTGGAAGGCCAATTGTTGGGCGAGACCTCGCGCCGGGAGTTCCGCGGCCAATGCCGGCCATTCGCCGGTAAACACCGGGGCGACACCGTCCGCCTCACGATAGACGCATGCAAGCGGTGGGGCTGCCGGGGCAGGCGCGGCCGCGGCAGATCCAGCAGGCTCGGGCTCCGGATCGGCACCTGCCGGCGCATCGTCCGACGCACGCGACGTCGCGCTGCGATGCGCATTCGTAGCACCGGCGCCCGCGCGCCCTGCCGTACCCTTGCGTCCCGCATTGAGCGCGGCGAGCGCCGCGCGGGCCGGTGACATCGGGGCACCGTCAGTCGGCGCCGTGCTGCGCGCCGCCGGAGCGCGACGCGCCTCGGGTTGGGCAGCCGGAGCCGCGGAAGGCGACGATGGCGATGCTGCTGCGGGAGGCGCGGATGCGCGCGACGACTCTGCCATCGGTGCACGCGACGGCGCCGCGGCAGGTGCGGCTGCACGCGTGGCGCCCGCCGCTTGCGGCGTTGGCGGCTCGGCGAGCGTGCCGCCCGCGAGCAACGGCGTGAACGCGGCCATGCGCAACAGCGCCATCGAGAACCCGGTGTATTCGTCAGGGGCAAGACCGAGTTCGCTGCGCGCTCGCGTGGCGATCTGGTAATAAAGCTGGACGGCTTCGGGCGACAACGCTTCGGCCAGGCGGCGCACGTCCGCTGCTTCGGGCCATTCGTCGGAAACCGCTTGCGGCGCGTACTGCGCCAATGCAATTTTGTGCAGCAAGCTGCCGAGATCCTGCAATCCGGAGGCAAACGAGAAACTGCGCTCGGCCATTTCGTCGGCCACGGCCAGCAGGTCTGTGCGCGACTCGTCCTTGAGCGCATCGAGCAGACGCACGAGCACGCTCTGATCGATCGCGCCGAGCATGCCGCGCACGGCGGTTTCGCTCAGTGGGCCGGCCGCATAGGCGATGGCCTGATCGGTGAGCGACAACGCGTCGCGCATGCTCCCGCCGGCCGCCTTGGCCAGCAGACGCAACGCCTGCGGTTCGCTCTCGATGCCTTCTTCGCCGAGGATGTTTGTGAGGTGCGACACAATGTGCCCGGCCGGCATCTGCTTCAGATTGAATTGCAGGCAGCGCGAGAGCACCGTGACCGGGATCTTTTGCGGATCGGTCGTCGCGAGAATGAATTTGACGTGCGCGGGTGGCTCTTCCAGCGTCTTGAGCATCGCGTTGAACGCGTGGCCCGTCAGCATGTGCACTTCGTCGATCATGTAGACCTTGAAGCGCGCGTCTGCCGGCGCATAGACGGCCTTTTCGAGCAGCGACGTCATTTCGTCGACACCACGATTCGAAGCCGCGTCCATCTCGACGTAGTCGACGAAGCGCCCTTCATCGATGGCACGGCAGGCCTTGCAGACACCGCACGGCTCGGCGGTAATCCCCGTCTCGCAATTGAGCGCCTTGGCCAGAATGCGCGAGAGCGTTGTCTTGCCCACGCCGCGCGTGCCGGTAAACAGATAAGCGTGATGCAGACGCTGTTGCTCGAGCGCGTGCGTCAACGCACGCACGACATGCTCCTGGCCCACCAGGGTCGAGAAGCCTTTGGGGCGCCATTTGCGCGCGAGTACTTGATAGGTCATGCCAAATTGTAACAGTTCGGCGGTGTGCTTCCGCACCGATGTCAACGCCCGATCAGACGTCTGCGGCCTGCCAAATCCGGCAGGCTATCAGCGTGATAGAAAAAAATGTTGCGCGATTCTACCAAGCCCATCCGGCCCACGCGATACGCGGTGAAACAACGATCGCATCGATCGCCGGCGAGCCTCGACAGACAACGGCAACAACGTCACGTCCATTCACAATGGGGACGATACACAACAGGTTCAAGCGAGAGAAAATGTGCGCAGAACGCGCGGAGAACATCGATAAAACAAGGAGATAGGTGACGAGCCTGACCCTCGGCACTGGTAGAAAACGGCTGTGGCTGCTTCGTTCCCGACCTGACCAGATTGGCCGCGCCACCATGCGAGGAGGCCCGTCAGGAACGAATTCTACCAGAGTCGACGCGCCAACAGAAGCTCAATTTCCGAGAGATCGCCATAAAGGACGGCTCGCGCAAGGTGTCGCGGCAGGTGGGGCAGCGCGCGCAAGCGTTTGCGATTTCCGCTAAGATGGGCACAAACTGCATTGGCAGATGCTATTGAAGCACGCGATTGCAGCCTCCATATGGAGAATGCACGCCCGCGAAAGTTGAGTGACATCTCCAGCGACGGTGAAAACGAACCATTCTCGCCGGACGTTTCCGAATAGTTAGACGAGGCAACATTACTCATGAGCGAACAAATCAAGCACATTTCCGACGCCAGCTTCGACGCGGACGTTTTGAATTCCGACAAGCCGGTGCTTCTCGACTTCTGGGCAGAATGGTGCGGTCCGTGCAAGATGATCGCCCCGATCCTGGAAGACGTGGCCAAGGAATACGGCGACAAAGTGCAGATCGCCAAGATGAACGTCGATGACAACCAGGCGACGCCGGCCAAGTTCGGCATTCGCGGTATCCCGACGCTCATCCTGTTCAAGAACGGCGCCGTCGCTGGCCAGAAGGTCGGCGCACTGGCCAAGGGTCAGCTGACCGCCTTCCTTGATCAGCACCTGTAATCCCCAGCCGATGGCAGCAGTTGCCGGGGCCTTTGTCGCCACAGTACGACACCCCGGCACTGCGCAAACAGTACAGCGCTTGCGCCCCGCGCTGCTTGCTATATAATCCGGCGAAAAGCATCCCAAAGTTCTTCGAGCGTTCGCTCATCTTTTTTCCCTGATACTTCACTTGTCGTCCTGTGGACGGCACCTCCGTATGCATTTATCCGAACTAAAGTCCCAGCACGTCTCCGAACTGCTTGAAATGGCGAACGGTCTCGAGATCGAGAACGCCAACCGCCTTCGCAAGCAGGAGCTGATGTTCGCCATTCTGAAGAAGCGCGCAAAGACCGGCGAAACCATCTATGGCGACGGTACGCTCGAGGTGCTGCCGGATGGCTTCGGTTTCCTGCGCTCGCCCGAGACGTCGTATCTGGCCAGCACGGACGATATTTATATCAGCCCGTCGCAGATTCGCCGTTTCAACCTGCATACCGGCGACACGATCGAAGGGGAAGTGCGTACGCCGAAGGACGGCGAACGTTATTTCGCGCTCGTGAAGGTCGACAAGGTCAACGATCACCCGCCCGAGGCCTCGAAACATAAGATCATGTTCGAGAACCTCACGCCGCTGCACCCGAACAAGCCGCTGCTGCTCGAGCGCGACATTCGCGGTGAAGAGAACGTGACGGGCCGCATCATCGACATGATTGCCCCGATCGGCAAGGGCCAGCGCGGTCTGCTCGTGGCCTCGCCGAAGTCGGGCAAGACCGTGATGCTGCAACACATCGCCCACGCGATTGCGACCAACCATCCGGAAGCCAAGCTTTTCGTGCTGCTCATCGATGAGCGCCCGGAAGAAGTGACCGAAATGCAGCGTTCGGTGAAGGGCGAAGTGGTCGCGTCGACGTTCGACGAACCGGCCACGCGTCACGTGCAGGTCGCGGAAATGGTGATCGAGAAGGCCAAGCGCCTGATCGAAATGAAGCAGGACGTGATCATTCTGCTCGACTCCATCACGCGTCTGGCCCGCGCCTACAACACTGTGATCCCGGCGTCGGGCAAGGTGCTTACCGGCGGTGTGGACGCCAACGCGCTGCAGCGCCCGAAGCGTTTCTTCGGTGCCGCGCGTAACGTCGAAGAAGGCGGTTCGCTCACAATCATCGCCACGGCGCTGATTGAAACCGGCAGCCGCATGGACGACGTGATCTACGAAGAATTCAAGGGCACGGGCAACATGGAAGTGCACCTTGAGCGCCGTCTCGCGGAAAAGCGCGTCTACCCGTCGATCAACCTGAACAAATCGGGCACGCGTCGCGAAGAATTGCTCATCAAGCCGGAAATCCTGCAAAAGATCTGGGTGCTGCGCAAGCTCATCTATGACATGGACGAGGCTGAAGCGATGGAATTCCTGCTTGGCAAGATCAAGCAGACGAAGAACAACGCCGAGTTCTTCGACCTGATGCGCCGCGGCGGCTAATCCCGTCCTCGTGCCTCAAGAAAAAAGCCGCGACCCACGTCGCGGCTTTTTCACTTTTTCCGTTTTCATTATGGCGCGTTGACAGCGTCGCCTCCCCCCGTTTTTCGCTCGTTTCAGCGTCACCGGGCACCTACGCCGCCGCGGTGCGGGCTGTCACGATGACTGTTATATGATGGGACGGTACCGCGCGATGGCCGCCGGCACGCGTTCCCCCCAAAGCTGTTCCGGAAGGAGAAATTGCAATGTCCGAGCAAGACGAATTGATGGCGGAAGCCTTTGCCCACCTCGAAGCCGGCGATCCCGAGTCGGCGCTGGAAATCGGCAAACGGCTCGAGTCGATGCAGTACTCGGGCGCCTATGAGGTGCAGGCCATGGCCTACGCCGACATGGACGAAATGGAACAGGCGGTGGCCGTACTCGAAGCCGGCGTCGCCCATGCACCGGGCGTCTGGCTGCTCTGGCAACTGCTCGGCAATTACCGCTCCGATCTCGGACGCTTCCCCGCCGCCATCGAGGCCTATGAGGCCGCCAGCAATTGCGCGCCGGATGAAGACCTCGTGATCGTCGACTTCAATCACGCCAACGCCCTCGCCCGCCACGGCGATCTCACGTCGGCACAGACGCGCCTTGATCGCGTGCTCGAAAGCCCGCACCTGGCGCAGGCTGGTCGCGCCTTCATCGAAAACGCCATCGCGCTGCGCATGCGTCTCTTCAATGCGCAGGGTGAGCCGAAGGCTGCCATCGCCACCTACGAGGCACTGCACAAGCAGGAGCCTGACGACGAAGGCAGCAACGTCTCGATGGCCGATGTCCTTGCCGAGTTGTCGCTGGCCTACAAGCAGTCGGGTGAGAACGACAAGGCGCTCGCCACCGCATTGGAAGCGGTGCAACTGTACAAGTGGAGCGACGCTGCCCTGTGGGCATTGCGTGCCGCACGCGAGGCGCAGTCGGACACTGCCCATGCGATGCATCTGATCGTGGAGGGCCAGTGGTATGAGCCGCTGGAAGACGAAGATCCCGACGGCCCGGCGCCCGAGTTCGTCACCACCTACGATGTCGTGGCAGACGATGAAGAAGAAGCGCTGCGTCTGATCGCGGAATGCGAGCCGCCGCAAGTGCGTGAATCGCTGCGCATCGCCGAGACGCATCCCATCGATCACGAAGACGAATCGTCCACGCCTTTCAAGGGTGTTTACGCCACGGGCGATTACCACATGTATCAGCCGGGCGAGGAAGAAGACGAGGCCGACTAATCCGGTCAACGTGGCGACAGGCGAATGACAAAGCCATCAGCCACGATAAACGACAAAAGGGCACCGGACGCTGAACCGCCGCCGCGGAGTTGGACTCACATCCAACCGTCGAGGTGCAGATCAGCGATCCGAGTGCCCTTTTTTGCCGTTGGAGAATCCCACTCGTTATGCAGAGACGGATCGGGGCCCCTTTCTGCAGCGAGTTGGGTTTATGTCTGAGAGGCGGAAAGGGGCCCCGATCCGTCTGGAGGGAGGCGTTAATTCAGAAAAACGCCCTCCCCTTATTTGTAGCCAGCGCGATCGAGAATGCGTTGTGCTTCCGGCAGGTTCTTCGCGATGGTGCCGATGGGCACGTCTTCCGCCTTGAAATCGCCGAGCGTGGCGAGTGCCGGATTGTCGACCTTGGTTGTCGGCACGGCCGGCCATTCGTTATTACCGTTCGCGAAATACTGTTGGGCTTCGTCGCTCGCCAGATACTCGAGGAATGTCACGGCATTGGCGTGGTTGGGCGCATGCTTGGCAACGCCGGCGCCGGCCACGTTCACGTGCGTGCCCTTACCTGCCTGATCTGGCCAGATGAAGCCGACTTTGGCCATCAGCGCCTTGTCTTCCGGCTTGTCCGAGCGTGCCATGCGCACGTAATAGTAGGAATTCGCCAGCGCCACACCGCACTCACCGGTCGCCACTGCCTTGATCTGATCGGTGTCGCCACCGCGCGGTGCGCGTGCGAAGTTCGTCACCATGCCCTCGGCCCACTTCTGGGTTGCCTGAGCACCTTCGCGAGCGATCAGGGCGCCCACCAGCGAGAGCATGTACGGATGCGAGCCCGAGCGCGTGCAGACCTGGCCCTTGTGCGACGGCTCGGCGAGCGAGGCGTAGGTTTGCACCGTCTTCGGGTCGACCTTGTCTTTGTTGTAGACGATGACACGCGCACGTGTCGAAAAGCCGTACCAATCGGTGCCCGCCTTCGTGCTCGCGGCGTGCAGTTTGGCCGGAATACGTGCGTCGAGCGCCGCCGACTTGGTCGGCTGGAACAGCCCTGCCTCGTCGGCTTTCGCCAGACGAGCGGCGTCGACCATCAGGATGACGTCCGCCGGGCTCTTCGCGCCCTCGCTCTTCAGACGCTCCAGCAATGCCGCATCGTCCGCTTCGATCCGATTGATCTTGATGCCGGTCTGCTTGGTGAACGTGCCGAAGAGCTGTTCGTCGGTCTGGTAGTGACGTGCCGAGTACAGGTTCAGCACGCCATTCGTATCCGCTTGCGCGCCGAATGCCGCGGCCATCGTGGTGCCGAGCACCGTCAGTCGCGCCAGTTTGCCGATCGTCTTCGCCTTCATGGGCCATTCCCCCGCAGTCGTAGTTTCGTAGAGAGGAACAGCATAATGAAAAACGCCCATCAACGCAAATGATTCCCATTCGCATTAATTTCGATGTTCACTATTTATCGCGAGGAATGCCACTTGAAGAGGAGTTGCGGCGGAGGCGCCACGAGAAGACGAGTTTTTCAGCGGGCCCACACGGCGGGCGCCGTTGAGCATCAAGGCATCGGCAGATGGCGATGCATTACGCGGGTTGCGGCTGATAAGACGAGGCGTCAAGTGAAAGGTTCCATAACAGGTGGCCGCACATTGATATCCCTCTCGAAAAGTGAACTGATTTACGCCTGCGCCGCTCCAATCGCCGTAAAATTGCGCGTCGACGCGCCCCGGTCGCCCCTATCCCAACGATTAACGGCACCGCGAGCGTCATCCTGCCTTGCCGGAGTTTCCCCTTGTTGTCGTTGATTCGAGTTTTGCGCCGCGCTGTCACACCGACCGCCGACGGTGCCCCCGCCATGCCCTCCGCCCTACTGCCCGACGTCACGTCGACGCGCAGCCGACTTGCCATGTCCCCGCGCACGGCCCTGAGTGCCCTTGCCATGGCCGTGGTGCTGGCCGGGTGCGCGAGCGCCCCGCCGGTCGACTCGCAGGGCAACGCGCCCGCCACGCCGACGACCCCCACGCCGCCGCTCGCCCAGACGCCGACAGTACCCGCAACGCCGATCGCACCGCCCAAGGTCGTGCGGCCGCTGAAGATCGGTCTGGCGCTCGGTGGCGGCGCCGCCCGTGGTTTTGCCCATGTGGGCGTGATCAAGGCACTGGAAGCGCGCGGCATTCATGCGGACATCGTGGTCGGCACCAGTGCCGGCAGCGTGGTCGGTGCGATGTACGCGTCCGGCCTGAACGGCTTCCAGCTCAATCGACTCGCCTCGACGATGGATGAAGCGTCGATCAGCGACTGGACGATGCCCTTCCGATCGCGCGGCATGTTGCGCGGTGAAGCGCTGCAGTCCTACGTCAACAAGATCCTCAAAGACCGCCCGATCGAGCAGATGCCGCGTCAGTTGGGCATCGTGGCCACCGATCTGCAGAGCGGCGCGCCGATCCTGTTCCGTCGCGGCAATACCGGCCAGGCCGTGCGGGCCTCGAGCAGCGTGCCAGGCGTGTTCGAACCGGTGCACATCGGCACGCGCGATTACGTCGACGGTGGCCTCGTCGCGCCGGTGCCCGCCGAATATGCTCGCCAGATGGGCGCTGACTTCGTGATTGCGGTCGACATCTCGGCCAACCCGACGGCGCAGGCGACACAAGGCCAGTTCGACATCCTCATGCAGACGTTCACGATCATGGGGCAGTCGATCAAGCAGTACGAGCTGGAGAAGAATGCCGACATCGTGATTCGCCCGTCGCTGGCGAAGATGGCGGCCTCCGACTTCCAGGGCCGCAACCGTGCCATTCTGGCCGGCGAGGAAGCCGTCGCGAAGATGTGGCCGGAGATCCAGCGCAAGCTGGCCGAAGCCCAGACGGAAGCCACACGCGGCATGCCGCAGGCCTCGCGCTAAGGGATACCCCGCCGGGTCTGCCTCGCGTACGGCCCAGCGGCGTCAGCGCCGCCTTACCAAGCCTCCCGTCGCCGGACGCCTCTGTGCGAAGCACCAAAAAGAAAAGCCGCCCATCGGGCGGCTTTTTCATTCGCGTCGATGCCCGCTGACTCAGCGGACACCGGCGGCTTACATCGGGTGGTCGTTCTTGAAGAGTTGCTCAACACGCGTGAGTTCAGCGCTGGCCTTGAGCGTTTCGACGCGGCGGGCGCCGTTGTAGCGTGCCGACCAATACGACTCACGCAGGTCTTCCACGCGGATCTTGCCGCCCGTGGCCGGGGCGTGCACGAACTTGTCGCCGCCAATATAGATACCGACGTGCGAGAAGCTGCGACGCATGGTGTTGAAGAACACCAGATCGCCCGGCTTCAGATCCGTCTTGGCAATGCGCTCGCCGACCTGGCTCATTTCTTCCGAGCGGCGCGGCAGCATGAAATTGAGCGTGTCCTGGAACACATAGCGAACGAAGCCGCTGCAATCCAGACCGCTATCCGGCGTGTTGCCGCCGTACTTGTAGCGAACGCCGATGTAGTTCAGCGCACCAAGTACGACGTCTGATGCCTTGTCGGTAACGTTCGAGAGCAGCTTCTGCGCACGTTGCACGCGCGACTCTTCGACGGCTGCCTGCGGCGCGTCGGCGACGTTGGTCGTGGTATTCGGGGAAGCGTTGCTGGCCTGAATGGCGGCGGCGGCTGCACGGGCAGCGGCGCTCGGACCATTGTTGTAATCGTCTGCCTTCGCCGTCAACGAGGCGGTGACGAGGCCAGCGGCAGTAAACGCGAGAAGGAGAGTCTTGCGGGTGCGCGAAGGGGTCGTCGTCTGCATTGGTCGCCGGGTTGAGTGAGTCGGATGGCCGATGAGTAGCTCGTCAGGTGCAACAGGATGCTGCCGTGTCGAACACCGTCGAGTCACGCCCGGCTAGACCCACCACCGAACTTGTCGTCTGAACTGACCTGTTAACTCGTTGAATATTCAACTTAATTGGTACGCGATAGTAATGTGAACGTCACACGATGTCAAAAGGTAATAGAAAAAAACACTCAGCACAATCAGAAAATTTTCATTAACAATCAAGCGTTTGCGATTTAGCCGACGTTCCGCGACGTTATGTGACGTTTCATGGTCACGTCATGGACCTACAACATAGCCGCCGCGACCAGTTCCCGGGTGTAATCGTTTTGCGGATCAAAAAATACCGATTCGGTATCCCCCTGCTCCACCAGATGCCCATCCTTGAACACCAGGACACGGTGCGCCATGGCCCGCATGACCGCCAGATCGTGACTGATGAAGAGGTAACTGAGGTTGTATTTGATCTGCAATTGCGCGAGCAGATGAAGCACCTGCTGCTGAATCGAGACGTCCAGTGCGCTGGTCGGCTCGTCGAGCACGAGAATCTGCGGATCGACGACGAGGGCACGTGCAATCGCGATTCGCTGCCGTTGGCCGCCCGAAAACTCGTGCGGATAGCGCGACATGGCGCGCGCATCGATCCCCACTTCGCGCAACACGTCTGCCACGCGAGTGCGCCGCTCCTCCTCCGTCTGCTGCGGACGATGCAGCGCCAACCCCTCGCCCACGATTTCTTCGACGGTCATGCGCGGCGACAGCGAGCCGAACGGGTCCTGAAACACGATCTGCATGTGTGAGCGCAACGTGCGCTGCGCGGTGCCGCGATAGGACGAAAGCGGCGCGCCCTGAAACTCGATCTGCCCGGCGCTCGTGCGCTGAAGGCCAAGCAATGCCATCGCGAGCGTCGACTTACCCGAGCCCGACTCGCCGACCACCCCCAGCGTCTCTCCCTGACGCAACGCCAGATCGACCGGATACACCGCCCGGAATCGCCCGCGCTGGAACCAGCCGCGCATTCCGGGTTGTGCCGTCGGGTAATCCACTGTGAGACCGCGCGCTTCCAGCAGCACCGGCGCGATGGGCAACACGGGATGAATCTCGCGTTGCGGCCGGCTGTCGATGAGCTTCCTTGTGTACGGATGCTGCGGATTCGCGAAGAGCGTCTCGGTGTCGGCACACTCCACGAGCACGCCCTTTTCCATCACCGCGACGCGTTGCGCGAACCGCCGCACCAGATTCAGATCGTGCGTGATGAGCAGCACCGCCATGCCGCGCTTCTCGGCGGCGTCGCGTTGCAACTCGAGCAGCAGTTCGATGATCTGTGCACGAATGGTGACGTCGAGCGCCGTGGTCGGCTCATCGGCCAGCAGCAGCTTGGGACGGCATGCGAGCGCCATCGCGATCATTGCGCGCTGACGCTGCCCACCCGATAACTCATGGGGAAAGTGCGACACGCGACGCTCGGGCTCGGGAATGCCCGTGCGACGCAGCAACTCCACCGCGCGCGTCTTGGCGTCCCGCGAAGCGAGTCCCTCGTGCAGCTCGAGCGCCTCGGCAATCTGCTCACCGATCGGGTAGAGCGGATTGAGCGCGGTCATCGGCTCCTGAAAGATCATGGCGACGTCGTTGCCGCGCACCCCGCGCATGGCACGCTCGCTCAGCGACGCCAGATCCACGCCGTCGAGCATGACGCGCCCTTGTATCTGCGCATCCTGCAACAGCCGCAGGATAGCCAGCGCCGTCACGCTCTTGCCCGAGCCCGACTCGCCGACCAGCGCGACCCGCTCACCGCGCTCGATGGCGAGGCTTACATCCTTCACGGCCTCGGTGTCACCGAAGCTCACCGACAGGTTTTCGATACTGAGGAGCGGCGCCGTCACATCGCCCCCCCGGCCGCGGCCTGCTTGTCCGCGACACGCGTGTCGAGCGCATTGCGCAAGGCGTCTCCCATGAACGTGAGCAACAACACCGTGAGCACCAGCACGACGAACGTGGCGAGCGAAATCCACCACGCGTCGAGATTTGCCTTACCTTGATTGAGCAATTCGCCAAGGCTGGGGGTGGGGGGCGGCACGCCCAGTCCGAGGAAGTCGAGACTCGTGAGCGCCAGAATCGCCCCGCTCATGCGGAACGGCAGGAACGTGATGACGGGCGTCATGCTGTTGGGCAGCACGTGACGCCGGATGATCTGCCAGTTCGAAAGCCCCATCGCCCGCGCCGCGCGCACGTAATCGAGCTGACGATTGCGCAAGAACTCGGCCCGTACGTAATCGGACAAGCCGATCCAGCCGAACAGCGAGAGCAGCACGAAGAGCAGCCACAGATGCGGCTCGAAGATCGACGCAAAAATGATGAGCAGATACAGCTCAGGCAGCGATCCCCAGATTTCGATCAGGCGTTGCAGCGTGAGGTCGATGCGCCCGCCGTAGAACCCCTGCACGGCCCCCGCCAGCACACCCAGCAACGTGCCGGAGATAGTCAGTGCCAGTGCGAAGATCACCGACAGCCGGAACCCGTAGAGCAGCCGTGAGAAGACGTCGCGCCCGCGGTCGTCCGTGCCCAGCCAGTTCTCCGACGACGGAGGCGCAGGATTGGGCACCTTCGCGAAATAGTTGATGGTGTCGTAGCTGTAGCGCACCGGCGGATAGATCGCGAAGTTATCGCCCCCGCGGATGCGTTCTTCGATGAACGGATCGAGGTAATCGGTCGGCGTCGGGAAGTCACCACCGAAGGTCGATTCGGGATACGTCTTCACGAGCGGGAAGTACCACTGCCCCTCGTAGCGGACGACCCACGGCTTGTCGTTGGCAATCACCTCGGCAAACAGGCTGACGCCGAACAGCACGACGAACGCGATAAGGCTCCAATAGCCTGTTCGATGGCTGCGAAAGCGCCGCCATACGCGCCAGCGCGGAGCGCGTGATGGCGAGGGCGACGCGGCGAACGACGACGGGCGTGGCGATGGCGTGGCGGATCGGGTCACGTCAGTGCTCCAGTCGATCGAATTGAATGCGCGGGTCGACCAGCACGTAGCACAGGTCGGAGACGAGCTTGGTCACCAAGCCAATAAGCGTGAACAGATACAACGAGCCGAGCACGACCGGATAGTCGCGGCGCTGCACCGATTCGTACGACAAGCGGCCAAGTCCGTCGAGCGAGAACAGCGTCTCGATCAGCAGGCTGCCCGCGAAGAACGCGCCGATAAAGGCCGCCGGAAAGCCGGTGATCAGTGGAATCAGCGCGTTGCGAAAGACATGCTTGAACAGCACCTTGCGCTCCGAGAGGCCTTTTGCCCGCGCGGTCAGCACATACTGGCGGCGAATCTCGTCGAGGAAAGCGTTCTTCGTGAGCATGGTGATGACCGCGAAACTGCCCACGACCGACGCCGTCACCGGCAGCGTGATGTGCCACAGATAATCGGTGATCTTTGCCGGCCACGACAGCTCGCTCCAGTTATCGGAGACGAGTTCGCGCAACGGGAACAACTGCCAGAACGAGCCTCCGCCAAAGAGCACCAGCAGCAGCACCCCGAGCACGAAGCCCGGGATGGCATAACCGATGAGCACGACCAGACTCGTGAGCGTGTCGAATCGGGAACCGTTGCGCACCGCCTTGGCAATACCCAACGGGACCGATATCAGATATGTGAGGAAAAACGTCCACAGGCCGAGAGAAATCGACACCGGCAATTTCGAGACGATCAGCGACCACACGCTCTGATGACGGAAGTAACTATCGCCCAGGTCGAACTTCGCGAAGCGCTTTAGCATCAGCCAATAACGCTCCGCAGGCGTCTTGTCGAAGCCATAGAGCGCCTTGATCTGCGCGAGTTGCTGCGCGTCGATGCCGCGCCGCCCACGATAGTCGCTCCCGCCCCCGCCGCCACTCGCCTCCCCACCCCCGCCCGCACGGCCCTTGAGTTCGAGCATCACCTGCTCGACCGGGCCGCCTGGCACGAATTGAATGACGACAAAGGTCAGCGTGATCACGCCGAGCAGCGTCGGAATCATGATCAGTAGTCGTTTGAGTATGTAGGACCACATGGTTCGGGGACAGCTCCTGTCGGTGCCTGACGCTCAGAATGAATCTATCGGGATGCAGCGGATGCCGGGGCAGCAGGCGCACTGGGCACAGCAGGCACACCCGACGCTGGTGCGTTCCCCTGCCCCACCCGCGAATCCCACCACATCGACACGAGCCAGCCTTCCGCGGTGTAGTACTGCGGCAATTTGTCCGGGAAGCGCAGATATTGCTGGTATGCCATGCGATGCGTCGACGAGAACCAGTGCGGCACGATGTAGTAGCCGTGACTCAGCACCCGGTCGAGCGAGCGAGCGGCGGCCACGAGGTCCTCGTAGGTGTGGGCGCGCACGAGCGCGGCCGTGAGCGCATCGACGGCCGGGTCCTTCAGGCCGATGACGTTATCCGAGCCTTCCACGTTGGCCGATTGACTGCCAAAGCGATCGACCAATTCCGTGCCGGGGATCTGCGCATCGGGATAGCGCAGCGAAATCATGTCGAAGTCGAACGTCTCGATACGTTTCTGATACAACGCGAAGTCGCTCGTGCGGAAGTTCAGCGTGATGCCGAGCTTCGCGAGATTGCGCGCGTAGGCAGATGCAACCGGCCCCATCGCCCCGCCGTCGTCGAGAAACTCGAACACGAACGGCTCGCCCTTCGCGTTACGCAATGCGCCATCGCGATAGGTCCAGCCCGCTTGCGCCAACAGTTCGCGCGCCTCGCGCAGGTTCTCGCGCAGGCTCGCAGGCGGGTTCGTGGTGGGCTGCACGACCATCGGTCCGAACACCGCCGGATCGAGCTTCTTGCGCAGCGGTTCGAGCAGCTTCAATTCCGCCTCGCTCGGCATGCCGCTCGCCGCGAGATCGCTATTGGTGAAGTAGCTGTAGATGCGCTGATACTGGTTGTAGAACAGTTGCCGGTTGAGCCACTGATAGTCGAGCGCGAGATCCAGCGCGCGACGCACGCGCACGTCGCGGAACATGTCGCGTCGCACGTTGAGGATGAAACCCTGCATGCCCGCGGCATTGTGATGCGCGAATTCTCGCTTGATCAGTTCGCCGTTGCGAAAGCGCTTGCCCACGTAGCTGCGCACCCAGCTTCGCGCGCGGTACTCGGTGATCGCGTCGAACTCACCCGCCTTGAAGCCCTCAAGCCGCACGATGTCGTCGGAGTACAGCTTGTAGACGATGCGATCAAAGTTATACGTGCCGCGTCGCACCGGCAGATCGTTACCCCAATACTTCGGATCGCGCCGGAAGGTAATGCGCCGACCGCCATCGTACGACTCGATCAGATACGGGCCGCTGGCAACCGGCGTCTCGAACGTCAGAGCATCGAATGCCTTGCGCTTGCCGTCGGCCCCGACACCCCACTTGGGCGAGAAGACCGGCACCGAAGCCACGAGCAGCGGCAGATCAGGACTCACACGACGAAAGTCGAAGCGCACGCGACGGTTATCGAGCACCGTCACGCTCTTCACGTCGGCGAGCATCACCTTGAAGCCCGGTGCGGACTGCGGACTCATCAGGGTATCGAACGAATATTTGACGTCCTGCGCCGTGACCGGATCACCGTTGTTGAAGCGCGCAGCCGGATGGATATGGAACGTGACCGAGGCGCCATCGGGGGCCACCGCGATGTCGTCGGCGAGCAGGCCGTAGACGGTCGCCGGTTCGTCCGCACTGCCGATACCGAGCGTCTCGAACATGAGGCCTGCGACGCCCGGCGGCGACGTGCCGCGCAGCGTGAACGGATTGAACTTGTCGAAACTGGTGCGACGGTCGGGGTTCGCCAATGTCAGCGTGCCGCCACGAGGCGCATCGGGATTGACGTAGTCGAAGTGCGTGAACCCCTGCGGATATTTCGGTTCGCCGTATTGGGCGATCGCGTACTTCGCATGGGCTGGCGGTGCCAGCAACAGGCTGGCCGCGAGGACCGGTGCAAGGGTCAGAGCGCGAGTCGAAGCACGAGTCGAATCATAAAACCGAGGCCGGACGGCACCGGGGAACTCACCTCGGCAGAGACAGCGGGCAAACGAGGCAGCGAACGATGAAACCGCAGAACAAGCGCGAGACGTCAGGAACGCCATAGAAGCCAGAGAAGACGCAAAGCCTAGGAGCGAGCCCTGCGTGATGTATGGATGCCGTGTTGTGCGCGCGTTCATGCGTCTCCTGTGTTGGTCGGCGAGCGCCAGCCTGCCAGGGCCGAACGCATCCAGCCCCTCCCCTTCGGCCCGTCGGGACGTCTCGAGACCTCTCGTAACGTCTCGTAACCACGTCCTCGCGCACATTTCCCGCATGAGGCTTGGCGACACGGCCGGACCGCGCGACAATTGTACCCAAAAGCCCGGCGTTCACCGCACTGAAAGACACATGGTTGCCGGCCCGGTTCCCTCATTTCCGCCCTGGAGGCCGACGTTGAGTGCTACACGATCGCCCGTGCAGAACCCCAACCGTACACTTCCCCGCTGGCTCGCCAAATTTTTCTTTCAGTGTGTCGAAGCGGCGCAACGTCGCATTGCTCGCGGCTCACTGGTCGGCGACAAGCCTATTTTCGATAACGCCCAGTTCCCTTGGGTCGAGGCCATCGAAGCACAAGGCCCCGCCATCGCGAAGGAACTCGAAGCGGTGCTGGCCAACCCCGGGCGCCTGCCCGCGTTTCACGAGATATCGCCCGACGTCGCCACCATCACGCAAGACCATCAGTGGCAGACCTTCGTCTTTCTCGGCTATGGCATGCGGGCCGAGCGCAATCTCGCACGCTGCCCGGCCACCGCTGCCGCCCTCGACGGCATTCCCGGACTGCGCACCGCCTTCTTCTCTATCCTCTCGCCTGGTAAGCAGATCCCTCTGCATCGGGGCCCCTACAACGGGGTGCTGCGCCTGCACCTCGCGCTGAAGGTGCCACGCCAGCGCGAGCATTGTTGGATCGAAGTGGATGGCCAGCGTTACGTCTGGCAAGCGAATCGCGCCGTGATCTTCGACGACGCGTATCCGCATCAGGTGCACAACGATACCGACGAGACCCGTGTGGTGCTGTTCGTCGACTTCGAGCGTCCGTGCAAAGCGCCGGTGTCGTGGCTCAACAAGTTGCTGCTCGCCTTCGCCCCGCTCACGCCCGAGTTGCAGCAAGCCAAGGCCAACCACGAAAAGTGGGAGCGCGATTACTACGCCACACCGGCAGCGCCGGCACCGGCGACCGCGCAGCATGCCGCCGGCACGCCCGCAGCAAACGCACCCGAGGTCAACCCGCCAGCGCACGGCGGGCATGCGAGCGCCCATCGCGAGGAAACGGTGACCGACGAGCGCGCGCACGGCTAAGGCCCTGCGCATAAAAAAACGCCAGCGAACTTCCGCTGGCGTTTTTCATTTCAGATCCGGTTGACGACTACCGGGCCGGTTGTGCGAGCGCGTCCTGCGCAGGCGGCGGAACGAAGTTCGCCGCGAGCACAGCGACGAGCGCTGCCGCGATCATCGCGCCGATGCCGAGCGCCGCATCCCCGAAGTGGAGATACGCCACCTTCACTGTCTCGATCACGGCCACCGCAACCACGATCGTGATCATGCTGAGCATGCCCGCCACCGTCGCGCGATTGGGACTGTCGACCGCGAACAGCGACTGCCGATAGACGACGCCGTAGCACATGCCCATTCCGAACGCGTGCAGCGATGTGCCAACGAGCAACGCCGGATACCCCGGGGCGAGAATCACCGTGCCGATCAGCGATACCGCCGCACCGATCAACATGGCCGCCACGCCCGTCGCCAACAACCGGCCATTGGACCAGCGGCCGACCTGACGCGCGAGCAGCACATTGCCGAGAATCAGCGCCGCGAACACCGGCACCTGCAGCGAGGCGTATTGCATCTGCGACAGACCTGCGCGCTCGATCAGGAACACAGGGCCGAGGGCAATCCACGTGAGCAGCGGCGTGATGGCAAGCCCCGTCAGCACAGCGCCACGCCAGAAGCGTGCGCTCGAGAGCGGCAGCTTGTAGCCCGCCCAGAGCTGCTTCGCGTTCAGTGCCGTGCGATCATGCCGCGACAGCTCCGGCATGGTGCGATATAGCCCGATGAACGAGAACACCGCCACGATGGCGATCAGCCAGAAGATGCTTCGCCACGGCCAATACGACACCACCGCAGCGCCCGCCAGCGGCCCGAACAACGGCGAGAGCAGCGAGACGTTCGCCATGAGCGCCATGACACGTACGGCCGTCTTCTCTTCGAACGCTTCATGCACGGTCGGGTAACCCACCGTCAGTACGAAACAGCACCCCATGCCTTGCAAGAAACGCAGCAGGATGAATTGCGGCATCGTCTGCACGTAATGGGTGGCCAGACAGGCCACAATGAACATTGCGAGACCGGAGAGCAGCACGCGGCGGCGTCCGAAACGATCGGCGAGCGGTCCGAGCAACCATTGCAGACTGGCGTTGCCGAGCATGGCGGCGGTGAGTGCCAGCGTGGTCATCTCCGCCGACGCGCCGAATTCGCGCGTCACCAGCGGCATGCCGGGCATGATCATGTCGTTCGAGATGTAGACGGCAAACTCGAAGAGGACTAGCGAGAAGGGAAACCAGAATCTGGAAACCGATGTTGCTGAGTGAGACACCTCGTAAAGGCTCCTTTGTGCGGCCAACGCGCGTGACGATGGCCCACGTAAAAGACAACACCCCCGGTGCCTGCGAGGCACCGGGGGTGTCTGTGGTATCGACGTTGCCGTTGCGTTACGGCATTCGATCGTTCAGACGTCCAACAGTTCGACCTCGAAGACCAGCGTCGCGTTGGGCGGAATCACACCGCCAGCGCCGCGTGCGCCATAGCCGAGTTCGGCCGGAATAATCAGCTTGCGCTTGCCGCCGACCTTCATGCCGGCAACGCCTTCATCCCAACCGCGAATGACCATGCCGCCACCCAGCACGAAGGCGAACGGGTCGTTACGGTCTTTGCTGGAATCGAATTTCTTGCCGTCGGTCAGCCAACCCGTGTAGTGCACGGTGACGGTCTTGCCCGGCGTGGCTTCAGCGCCATCGCCCACTTGCAGGTCGTCGTATTGCAGGCCGGAATCGGTAGTGATGGTCGACATGATTGTCCTCGCTGGAAACTGAGATGGTATCGACGCGCGAGGTATCGCCAACGCGCGAACTCGGGAAAGAAAAAACCCCCGGCTCTCCGCGAAGAGCCGGGGGTGTTCCGCCAAGGCGACTTGGCGGAGACGGAGGGATTCGAACCCTCGATCCAGGTTTTGGCCCAGATGCTCCCTTAGCAGGGGAGTGCCTTCGACCTCTCGGCCACGTCTCCCAAACTTGTCGTCACATCAGGGAGGTGATGTAACGAAGGCGTGATATTACCTAGTGTTCGCGATGCCGTCAAATATTATGCGCACCGAAATCCAACTTTTTTTGCGCAGGTGTCATGCACTCGACACGTTCGGGGAGTTTTCCCCGCATTGCAGCGCGAAAATCGCGCTTCGCGCCGCATGCACTCCCCGCGCATGCGACGCGCGTTTCTACTCGATCGACGGCGCTTACGCCTGGTCGAGTTCGAACGCCTTGTGCAGCGCGCGCACAGCCAGTTCCATGTACTTCTCGTCGATCAGCACGGAGATCTTGATTTCCGACGTCGAGATGAGCTGGATGTTGATGCCCTCTTCCGAGAGCGTGCGGAAGGCCTTGCTGGCGATACCCACGTGCGAGCGCATGCCCACGCCGACGATCGACACCTTCGAGACCTTCGGGTCGCCCACGACTTCGGCAGCGCCGATGTGGCTCTGCACATCGCTTTGCAGCAACGTCATGGCGCGCTGGTAGTCGCCGCGCGGCACCGTGAACGTGAAGTCGGTCTTACCTTCCACGCTCAGGTTCTGGATGATCATGTCGACGTCGATGTTCGCATCGGCGATCGGGCCGAGGATCTGGTAAGCGATGCCCGGACGATCCGGCACGCCACGCACGGTGATCTTGGCCTCGTCGCGCTGAAATGCGATACCCGAAATGATGGCCTTTTCCATTTGTTCGTCTTCCTCAAAAGTAATCAGCGTGCCCGAGCGCGCTTCTACGTCGAGCGCAATCATCGGATCGGTCAGGCTCGAGAGCACACGAGTCTTGACCTGGTACTTGCCGGCGAATTCCACCGAGCGGATCTGCAGCACCTTCGAGCCGAGGCTGGCCATTTCCAGCATCTCCTCGAACGTGACCTTATCAAGGCGACGTGCTTCGTCAACCACGCGCGGATCGGTCGTGTACACGCCGTCGACGTCGGTGTAGATCAGGCACTCATCGGCCTTGAGCGCGGCAGCCACTGCCACGGCCGACGTGTCCGAGCCCCCGCGACCCAACGTGGTCACGTTGCCGTTCGGATCGATCCCCTGGAAACCCGTGATGACCACCACGCGGCCGGCATTGAGATCGGCCATCACGCGTTTGTCGTCGATTTCCGAAATACGGGCTTTGGTGAAAGCGCTGTCAGTCTTGATCGGTACTTGCCAGCCGGCGTAGCTCACGGCGTCGACGCCGGCTTCCTTGAGGGCCATCGCCAGCAGGCCAACGCTCACTTGCTCGCCCGTGGCGGCAATGGCGTCGAGTTCGCGCGGATCGGGATTGGCCGAAATTTCCTTGGCCAGACCCAACAGACGATTGGTCTCGCCGGACATTGCCGACGGCACTACCACCATCTTGTGACCGGCCTTATGCCACTTGGCCACGCGCTTGGCGACATTCTTGATGCGCTCCACCGAGCCCATCGACGTGCCGCCGTATTTGTGTACGATCAGAGCCATAACATTGCTAACACATTGATTTAAAACCGTTTATGAATCGCGTGCAGATACCCGTCGATGGGTATCGATGACGTTTCGATTCGCGGAACTTTTGATTATCGCACGAATGTATCGCTCCTGAGCCAGTTTGGCGCAGATTGCACTGTCATCGGCTCGCCGCACCGCATTCGGCAGCAGATTATGCTGTTTTCCGCCGCTCACGCCTCGTCGCGCCACATCATCCGCCAGCGCACTGCGGTCCCCTCGCCACTTTGTGCCGCGCCATCAATTCCCAAGCGCGGAACGAAGACGATCTCGCTGCCCTGCCAGACGATCGGCACATGCCGCAACCACGCGGGAACACCTCGGCTTTGGTACCAGTGCTTGAGCGAACGCGAATGGCCCTCGGCATGCTCGCGCCAGCGCTCGCCGCCCGCTCTCGCCCTTGCCACGAGGGGATAGGCGCGCAACACGTGCTCGTCGATCGTGCCGTCGGCCGACTCGCCCTCGGCGACCGGCACGAACACAATGCTCCCCTGCCATTGCGGCAACGGCCATTCCCGCTCGCCAGACCATCGCAATACCGCGTCGGACGCCACATCGTCCGGGTCGGCCGAATCGTAGACGGCTGTCCATTGCAATTCGTCGCGATACAAACGCAAGACAGCGTCGCCATGCGGCAACTCGAGCGACGCGTCCGCCTGCGCATCGCGAATTTGCCGCACCCACTCCTCCAGCCGCGCTTCCGGCGGCATGGCCAATCCGCGACGCGCCGTCCAATAGCGCAGAAGATTCGCCAGTCGCGATGCGTCCAGCGCCTGCAAACGACTGCGCTGCAAACGCTCGTCGCCATCGGTCGATGCCGAGCGCGCCAATTCGAAATCGGATTGTGCGAGTTGATCGAGCAGCGACTGCGCTTGCGCCGCGTGACGCGCAAACCGCGCCAATGTCTCGCGATATGCCGGCACATGCGCGGCGATCGCAGGCATGACCTCGTGACGCAGCGCGTTACGCAAATAGTGGCGATCGTCGTTGGACGGATCTTCCACCCACGTCAGCGAACGCGCCTTCGCGTAGGCACGCATCGTCTCGCGCGAGACGTCGAGCAACGGGCGCAGCAAGCGCGTGCGACACGGCTCACCACCCGCCACGACCGGCAACGTCCCCTCCACGGCCATCGCGGCCACGCCGGGCAACCCCGCGCCGCGCAGCATTTGCAGCAACACCGTCTCGGCCTGATCGTTCGCGTGATGCGCTGTCAGGAGCCAACCCACGCCATGCGCGTTGCAAGATGCCGCAAGCGCCTCATAACGCGCCGCGCGGGCCGCCCCCTCGATACCCTGCCGGGCGTCGCGAGAAACGTTGACGCGCTGCGCTTCAAACGCGAAGCCACGCAACCGCGCCTTACGCTCGCACACGACGAGCCAGTCGTCCGCGTGTTCGGACAATCCGTGATGAATGTGGATGGCCAGCGGCTGTGCGACCACGTCGCCCGCCGCACGCCGCGCCTGAACCCAATGCGCCAGCGCATCGAGCAGCACCATCGAATCGAGCCCGCCGCTCAATGCGAGGGCGAGACGAGCGGCATCGCTGGGGATGACGTGCGTCGCCAGCGCCAGACGCAAAGCGACGTCCACATGTGCAACTGCCGCGTCGCATCGGGCAGATGCGAACGCGGCAGTAGAAGAATCGTGATGAGGCATCGGATTCGGCGTCATCGCCGCAATGGGCGACGACGCGATGGAGAGCGCATTACTTCGCGCCGGCTTCCTTGTATTTGCCATAGCTCATCAGACGCTCGAAACGACGTTCGAGCAGCTCCTTGTGGCTCATGCCCTGGAACTGACGCAGCGAGTCGGCCAGCGCACGCTTGAGCATGCCGGCCATGCCGAGCGGGTCGCGATGCGCACCACCCAGCGGCTCGTTGATGATCTTGTCGATCAGGCCGAGCGCCTTCAGACGGTGAGCCGTCAGACCCAGCGCTTCGGCAGCTTCGGGCGCCTTGGCCGCGCTCTTCCACAGAATCGATGCGCAACCTTCCGGCGAGATCACCGAGTACGTCGAGAACTGCAGCATCATGACCGTATCGGCCACGGCAACAGCCAACGCACCACCCGAGCCACCTTCACCAATGATAGTCGTGATGATCGGCGTCTTGAGTTCGGTCATGACAAACAGATTGCGACCGATGGCTTCCGACTGACCGCGCTCTTCCGCGTCGATCCCCGGATAAGCCCCCGGCGTGTCGACAAACGTGAAGATGGGCAGACCGAATTTCTCGGCGAGCCGCATCAGGCGCATGGCCTTGCGGTAGCCCTCCGGGCGCGGCATACCGAAGTTGCGCATCGCGCGCTCCTTCGTGTCGCGGCCCTTCTGGTGACCGATGACCATGCAGGCCTGACCGTTGAAACGCGCCATGCCGCCCACGATGGCGTGATCGTCCGAGAACGTGCGATCGCCGTGCAACTCGTGGAAGTCGGTAAAGATGTCGCGTATGTAATCGAGCGTATAGGGACGCTGCGGATGACGCGAGATTTGCGAAACCTGCCACGGTGACAGGTTCGTGTAGATGTCCTTGGTGAGCTGCTGACTCTTCTTGGAGAGGCGCTCGATCTCTTCGGAAATATCGACGGCGGAATCGTCCTGCACGAAGCGCAACTCTTCAATCTTCGCTTCGAGTTCGGCGATCGGCTGTTCAAAATCCAAAAAGGTGTTCTTCATCAGGTTTCCCCGGAAATGCGGCAGCGTATTGTACCGCCGGCAACGTCTACCCGGTCGAGATAGGCAACTTTCATTGCCATTCCACCCGCAATAGACGTCAATAATTACTGGATGAGACGGAATGGACGCGGATTATACGTCCTCGGCGGAACAATCAGTATTCCACCGGCACCGGTTCGAGACTACGCCACATGTACCAGGTGGCGACGGAGCGCCAGGGCTCCCAATTGGCGGCCACTTCCCGCGCTTCGCTGCGCGTAACCGGTTCTCCGCTGAAATAGTTGACGCTGATCGCATTGATCAGCCCGACATCGTCGAGCGGCAAGACGTCGGGGCGCATCAGGTTGAACATCAGGAACATCTCGGCGGTCCAGCGGCCGATGCCGCGAATGCCGGTCAGCTCGGCGATGACGGCCTCGTCGTCCATGCTCGCCCAGGCGTCGACGTGCAGCGCACCCGACTTGAAGTGGATGGCCAGATCGAGAATGTACTCGGCCTTGCGGCGCGACAGCCCACAACCGGCGAGCGCATCGTGCCCCGCCTTGATGAACTGGGCCGGCGTGAGCTTCGGACAGATTGCCACGACCCGGTCCCATACGGCTTGCGCCGCTTTCACCGAAATCTGCTGGCCGACGATCGAGCGCGCGAGCGTGACGAACGGCTCGCCGCGTCCGGTCAGATGCGCCGGGCCGAATTGCGGAATCAGTTTCTTGAGAATGCGGTCACGCTTCATCAGATCGGCACAGGCCTGATCCCAGAAGTCGGGACGCGTTGCCCCCGGCGCCACCGGCAGCGGCACGACACCGGTCACGACCTGCTCGACGACGTCGTGATCGATGCGTTCGATCTCGGGCGTGATGATGCGCGTCTCGCCATCGCGCTTGGCGATGACACGACGCGAGGTCGCTGTGGTCGACGGGGCGGGCGTCGCAGGGGCCACAGGCGTCACCGACGTCACAGTCGTCTTGCGCGCAACCTTCACACCGGCCTTCGGGGCCGACTTCTGTGCGACCTTCGACGCCACCGGTTGGGCTGCCTTGCGGGCAGCACCAGCCTTCGTCACCTTGTCTGACTTTCCCGCCTTCTCGGCCGTCTTGCCCGCAGCGGTTTTGCCACCCGCCCTGACAGTCGTGGCCTTGACCGGCGCGCGGCGTGCGCCCTCGCCCGACGACACCGCCGATTTGACGGTCTTGGTCGTCGCCGGCGCCTTTTGCGCCTTCTTCGCCGCAGTGGTCTTGGTCGCAACCTTAGCGGCCGCGGATTTACGAGTCACCATAAGATTTGCCTCGATGCGCCGCGCTCAGGCACGACGCCATTCGGTGGCGCCTCCGGGACGGTCTTCCAGCACGATGCCTTCGGACAGCAGTTCGGCACGAATGCGATCGGCCTCGGCGAAATTACGTTCGCGCTTGGCTTGGGCACGCGCTTCGATACGCGCCTCGACGGACACACGCAACGCGTCGCCATCGCCCGCTTCCTCACCGCCCGTAGCCCCTTGCAGGAACGATTGCGGATCGCGGCCGAGCAGCCCCAGCGTACCGGCAAGCCCTTGCAACTGACGCACGAGCACGGGATCACGCTGCTTGTTGATTTCCCCCGCGAGTTCGAACAACACGGAGATCGCCACCGCCGTGTTGAAGTCGTCGTTCATCGCGGCGGCGAAGCGCTGCGCGTACGGCTCGTTCCAGTCGAGCGGTGCACCGTCGCCCGTCGCGTCCTTGAGCGCCGTGTACAGACGCGTCAGACCGCCGCGTGCGTCGTCCAGATGCGCATCGCTGTAATTGAGCGGACTGCGGTATTGGGCGCGCAGAATGAAAAAACGCACGACTTCCGCGTCGAACTTCGCGAGCACTTCGCGAATCGTGAAGAAGTTGCCGAGCGACTTGGACATCTTCTCGTTGTCCACGCGCACGAACCCGTTATGCATCCAGTAATTCACGAACGTCTCGCCCGTCGCGCCTTCGCTCTGGGCAATCTCATTCTCATGATGGGGGAACTGCAGATCGGCCCCGCCACCATGAATGTCGAAATGATTGCCCAGCAACTGGCAGCTCATCGCAGAGCATTCGATATGCCAGCCCGGACGGCCTGCGCCCCACGGCGAAGCCCACTTCGATTCGGCAGGCTCGGTATCTTTCGCGCGCTTCCACAGCACGAAGTCGAGCGGGTCCTGCTTTGCGGTATTGGCAGCCACTCGCTCGCCTGCACGCAGATCCTCGATGGACTTGCCCGAGAGCTGGCCGTAGCTGGAGAACTTGCGCACGGCATAGTTCACGTCGCCGTCTTCGGCCTGATAGGCGTAACCGTTGCGTTGCAGTGTGCCGATCATGTCGACCATCTGCGGAATGAAATCGGTCGCGCGCGGCTCGTGATCGGGGCGCTGGACGCCGAGCGCGTCGGCATCTTCGTGCATCGCCGCGATGAACCGCGTCGTCAGCTCGCGCATCGTTTCGCCATTTTCGACGGCACGCTTGATGATCTTGTCGTCGATGTCGGTAATGTTGCGCACGTAGGTCACCTGGTACCCCAGCGTGCGCAGCCAGCGCTGCACCATGTCGAACACCACCATCACGCGCGCATGTCCAATGTGACAGTAGTCATACACCGTCATACCGCAGACATACATGCGGACTTCGCCGGGAACGAGGGGTACGAACGGCTGTTTGTCTCGCGCGAGCGAGTTGTAGACACGGAGTGAATCCATAGATAAGCGCTTGACCGGGCGGCAACAGCGCCGGACGCTGCGACGATGTTCTCAACGACGTCACGGACTTCGTGACGAGAGCGACATCGCGAGGCGGGCTGCGCGCCGTGCGGTAGAAAAAACGAACCTGCGAACCGCATCCACCGCCATTACAAGAAATGGCGCAGGCCAGGCGCAGGTGTTTTGTTAGAATGCGGCCGAGTATAGCATCTCTTGCGCACCTCTCAGGTATCCCAAGCACCCACTATGACGCAACGAAGCCGGTCACTTTTGCACCCCGCAACGCGCCTCCTCTCCCGCCTCCGCCCGGTCGCCGCTGCCGCACGCAGCGCCCGTACGCTGGCGCTTGCGGGCGCCACTCTCGGCCTCGCGGGCACGTTGTTCGCACTGCCCGCCGGTGCGCAGGCCATCACCGATCCGCCGCCGCCCGCGCCGCTGCAAACACCGCAGCAGGCCAGCGAGTCGGCCATCAACAAACTGGTCGACGCAGGCAAGTTCAACGACGCGCTCGCGAAGATCGACGACCATCTCAAGCAGTATCCGCGCGACGCCCAGGTGCGCTTCACGCGCGGCCGCGTGCTCATGGAAATGGGCCGCAACGCCGAAGCCATCGACGCCTTCACCGCTCTCACGCAAGATTTCCCGGAACTGCCCGAGCCGTTCAACAACCTCGCGGCGCTCTACGCCCAGGCCGGTGAGTACGACAAGGCACGCGCCGCGCTCGAAAGCGCCATTCGCAACAACCCGAGTTTCGCCGTGGCCTACTCGAATCTGGGCGACGTCTACGCCAAGCTCGCCCAGCAGGCTTATCAGAAATCGCTGAAGATCTCGCCGACGGCCCGCGTGTCGAGCCGCGAGAAAATCCTGTCCAACATGCTGACCCCGCAACGCGCCGCGCCCGTGAGCCAGACACCTTCGCCGGCCAAGGCCAGCGACGATGCCGCGCTCAAGAACGTCGGCAAGTCGGGTAACTGAGACGCCCAGCGTCTTCCCTCGAACCGCATTGCAATTCATTGAACACGGAGACACGCATGTCCTTTCCGAATCGCCTGCGCCGCGCGTTGCTCGGCAGCGTCATCGCTGCGGCTGCCCTGACGGGCACGAGCCTGTCCGCGTTCGCACAAACCGGCCAGCCGCAAGTGCAGTTCAAGACGTCGGCCGGCAACTTCGTGGTCGAACTCAACCCGAAGGCAGCCCCGAAGACGGTCGAGAACTTCCTCCAATACGTCAACAGTGGCTTTTATAACGGCACGATCTTCCATCGCGTCATCGGCAACTTCATGATTCAGGGCGGCGGTTTCACACCCGAGATGAACGAAAAGACCACGCGCGCGCCGATTCCGAGCGAATCGCAAAACGGCTTGAAGAACGTGACGGGCGCCATCGCCATGGCGCGCACGTCGAATCCGAATTCCGCGACCGCGCAATTCTTCATCAATGTGAAGGATAATGCGTCACTGGATTACCCCAACCCGGACGGCTACGGCTATACGGTATTCGGCAAGGTGGTATCCGGCATGGATACCGTCGAGAAGATCAAGGGTGTTGCCACGACCCGCAAGGGCATGTACCAAGACGTGCCGGCTACGCCGGTCGTGATCGAATCGGCCAGCGTCGTCAAGCGCTGAACCCCTCCGGCCCATCGGGACCATTTCATCAGAAGGAAAGCATCATGGTTGAACTGCACACCAATCACGGCGTCATTCGCATCGAACTCGACGCAGACAAGGCACCGAAGACGGTCGAGAACTTCCTGAACTACGTCAAGAACGGTTTCTACGACAACACGGTCTTCCACCGCGTGATCAACGGCTTCATGATCCAGGGCGGCGGCTTTGAACCCGGCATGAAGCAAAAGCCGACCGAAGCCCCGGTCGAGAACGAGGCCAACAACGGCCTGAAGAACGACAAGTACACCCTGGCCATGGCGCGCACGAACGATCCGCACTCGGCCACGGCACAGTTCTTCATCAACGTGGGCGACAACGACTTCCTGAACCACAGCGCACCGACGCCGCAAGGCTGGGGCTACGCCGTGTTCGGCAAGGTCGTCGAAGGTCAGGACATCGTCGACCAGATCAAGGGCGTGAAGACCGGTTCGAAGGGCTTCCACCAGGACGTGCCGGTTGACGACGTCGTCATCGAGAAGGCCGTGATCGTCGCGTAAGCGCCGCCACCGCCAACTGCGACACTCGATGCCAGTATCGACTGCGCGGTGCCCGCAATGCCCTGTGACACCACGGGGCGACGGGCCCGCGCTTTTCATTTCCGATCTTCACCTTTCGCCGGCCCTGCCGCGCACGGTGCAAGTCTTCGAAGACTTCCTGCGCGGCCCCGCGCGTGAAGCGTCCGTCCTGTTCATTCTCGGCGATCTGTTCGAATACTGGATTGGCGACGACATGCTCAATGTCGACATGCCAGCCAGCCCACACGCCGAGAACCGTTCAAGCGTCGACCCGATTTCCTCCACGACCGAGCCTCTCGGCGCGTTCGCCCGTCGCATGACCGCGGCCATGGCCGAACTGTCCGCGAGCGGTGTCCCCATCGCCGTGATGCGCGGCAATCGCGACTTCCTGCTCGGCGAACGATTCGCACGGGCGGCCGGCGCCGTCATGCTCGACGACCCGTGCGTCTTCTCGTTTCTCGGGCAAGCGCTGGTGCTCAGTCACGGCGACCAGCTGTGTACCGACGACGTGGGGTATCAGCGCTTTCGCCGCGTCGCACATTCACCGCTCGGCAAGGCGTTTTTCCTGATGCTTCCGCTGCGATTGCGCATGGCGATTGCGAATCGCATCCGCCGGCGCAGTGCCGCCAAAGGCGCCCATCGCATGGGCTACGCCGATGCCAACGCCAATGCGATCGCCGCGCTGCTCGACACCGCCGGTGAGCGCACCCTCGTGCATGGCCACACGCACCGCCCGGCACGACATGCCGACGGGCGTCGCGTGCGCTGGGTACTGCCCGACTGGGAGTTCGATGTGGAGCCGCCACGCGGCGGCTATCTGCAATGGGACGCCCACGGCCTGCGCGCCATCGACCTCGCCCTCTCCACGACGCAAGACGCCTAAGCCCTCGTCTCAACGCAAAACGGCCCGCACTGACGACGGGCCGTTGGTGGATGGACGACAGTTGATCGGCGATATTGCGCCGTCACGCATCACATATCCTGAATTTCCTTGCCGAGCTTGCGCAGTTCGGCGGTGTCGATCTTGCTCGCGCCCAGCGCTTCAAGATGCGCGCCAAGCTGGTTGAGCGCCGCTACCATCACGTCGATCTTGTGCGACTGATCGGTGGCGTTTTCGATCAGGCCGTGGATGGCGAGCGAGACGGGATCATCGGCGTTCGGTGTAATGCCATACGCGGAAAACTCCTGCTTGCGGACGCTGTCTTGCGGCTTGGCGTCGCCTGACTCGCGCGGCGTGTCGGGACGGATAATGCGTGCGGGATTGCCCACCGCCGTCCCACCGGCGGGAACCGCCTTCACCACCACCGCGTTCGAGCCGATCTTCGCGCCCTCGCCCACCGTGAAGCCACCCAGCACCTTGGCGCCGGCCCCGACAATCACGCCTGGCTCCAGCGTCGGGTGACGCTTCGCGCCGCGCGACAACGACGTGCCACCCAGCGTGACGCCTTGATAGATCGTGCAGTCGTCGCCGATCACCGCCGTCTCACCGATGACCACGCCCATGCCATGATCGATGAACACACGACGGCCCAGCGTCGCGCCGGGATGAATCTCGATGCCCGTGAGAAAGCGCGCGTATTGCGACACATAGCGGCCGAGCCACTTCAAGCCCGACGTCCAGCAACCGTGCGCCACGCGATGCAGTATCACCGCATGCAGGCCGGGATAGCACGTGAGGACTTCCCAGTTGCTACGGGCCGCGGGGTCCTTTTGCCGAATGGCAGCGATGTCTTCGCGAAGATGGGTAAACATGAGCCTGATTCGATCCTGTCGTGAGCGTCCGGCCGTCTTGGGGCGGATCGTTGCATAGTTATCGGCGAGCGAGTCTGCCGTGACCGGTCGGCGTTGCGAAGCAGTGTCGCCTCAACGCCGGATCTTGCGCTCGAGAATGTGTTTCGCGATGCCGCGCAGAATGTTGACTTCCTCGCGCTCCAGATGACTCTTCGCGAAAAGCCGGCGCAGGCGTGTCATCAGCTTCTTCGGATTGTCGGGATCGAGGAAATCGAGGTCCACGAGCGCGCGCTCCAGATGCACAAGCATGCCTTCGACGTCGTCACGCGTCGCGAGCGCCTCGTAGGTCTGAAACTCCTCCGCCGATGACAGCGACGCCACCGACGCCACCGATGCCGCCTGAGGCACATCGCCCCGCTCGCGCGCCAGACAGGCCATGCGCACCTCGTACGCGATCAACTGCACCGCCTGCGACAGATTGAGCGAGCTATACACCGGATTCGCCGGAATATGCACGAGCGCGTTACACCGCTCCACGTCCGCGTTCGCCAGGCCAGTACGCTCGCTGCCAAAGACAAACGCCACGGCCTCGCCCTGCCCGGCATGCAGCACGGCCATCGTCGCACTCTCGCGCGGTTCGGCGTTGGGCGGCCCGTACTCACGCGAACGGGCCGACAGGGCAACGGCCCAGCTCACGCCCTGCAACGCCGTATCGAGATCGGGCACGACGCGCGCGTTGGCCAGCACGTCGTCGGCACCACTCGCGAGCGCCACCGCCTCCGGATCTCGCAAGACGTCCGCCCCCGCACGCGGCGCCGCCAGCACCAACTGGCCGAAGCCCATCGTCTTGATCGCGCGCGCGGCCGAACCGACGTTGCCGGGATGGCTGGTCTCGTTGAGTACGAAACGCACTTGATCGAACAGCGTTGACGAAAGGGTAGCAGCAGATTGGGACATGAGACAGCGGTGATGAGGGACGAGAGGCCATGAACGGGAACAGCACCGCAGAAAACACCGGCGCAGAGGACGGCGTAGCCGCCAGCCCTAAAGCGGCACAACGGGCGGCGCCGCAGCAAACCTCGCTATTTTGCCCTGAATCGAGTGCGCTGCGTATTATCAGCCTGGGATCAGCCTGGGATCAGCCTGGGATCAGCCTGGGATCAGCCTGGGATCAGCCAGGGATATCGGCCCGGGATCGCACCATCGCGCCCCGCCGTGCCGACCTGCGCGTCGAAGGCGCTTCGGACGAAAAAAGGGTCAGAAGCGAAAGACGACGCAGCGCGCAGGCCGTGTTTTTGCTAAAATACGCGTTTTCGTCCTCGCAAACGAGCCGCCACCCTGTGCGCGGCGCTTGCGAGGCATCGCTCTTGCTCAATTTGTTCGCTTTGTCTGCCACGCCTGCCAGCCGGCCCAGAGGGGGTCGCGCGTACCGTCGGCGATGGCCTTAACAGGAATCTGTCATGCAGCATCCCATGCTCAATATCGCGGTGAAGGCCGCGCGCCGCGCCGGCAACATCATCAGCCGCGCCTCTCTCGACATCGACACCGTCAAGGTCAGCAAGAAGCAGCACAACGACTTCGTGACGGAAGTGGACAAAGCGGCTGAGCAAGCGATCATCGACACCCTTCTGCAAGCCTTCCCGGACCACGCCATCCTCGCCGAAGAATCGGGCGAAGCGCACGGCAAGACGGGCTCGGAATTCCAGTGGATCATCGATCCGCTCGACGGCACGACCAACTTCATTCACGGCCTGCCCTACTACTGCACGTCGATCGCCCTCGCGCACAAGGGTATCGTCTCGCAAGCCGTGATCTACGATCCGACCCGCAACGAACTCTTCACCGCCTCGCGTGGCCGCGGCGCATTCCTCGACGGCAAGCGCATCCGTGTATCGCGCCGCGACCGTCTGGCCGATGGCCTGATCGGCACTGGCTTCCCGTTCCGTGACCTGCAAGGCGTGGAAAACTACCTGAAGATGTTCGGCACGATGACCGAGCATTGCGCTGGTATCCGCCGCCCGGGGGCTGCGGCACTCGATCTGGCGAACGTCGCCGCCGGCCGCATGGACGGCTTCTTCGAGCAAGGCCTGAACCCGTGGGACATGGCCGCAGGCAGCCTGCTGATCACCGAAGCCGGTGGTCTGGTCGGCAACTACACCGGCGAATCGGACTTCCTGTTCGAAGGTGAAATCCTCGCGGGCAACCCGAAGATCTACGCACAAATGGTCAAGCTGCTCGAAGGCTATTCGCGCGCCAAGCGTACGGTAACGCCGGCACGCGCCAGCGCCGCTGCCGCACAGGACAGCGCACAGTCGTAAGCGCATAAGGGGGACATCGTGTTCCCCGTAAAAAAACCCCGGCGATGCTCACGCATCCCGGGGTTTTTTGTTTCCGGCGCCGCCACAGGCAACCCCGGAATGTTTAACACGCTGCGACTTATGCGCCCAGACGCGCCAGCACCACATCGCGGCCGAGCAGTTCAAGCACGGCATCGATGGCCGGCGTGTGCGTCGTACCAACCACGAGCAGACGCACCGGCATCGCCAACTGCGGCATCTTCATGCCGTGCTGCGCGAGGGTGGCCTTGAAGGCGGGCGAGATCGCTTCCTTCTTCCACTCGGGCAACGCGGCCAGCGCCGTGGCGAGGTCCTTCACCGCCGCGCGCGCGGCATCGCTCATGTGTTGAGTCAGATCCGCTTCCGACGGCACGGGCTTGCGGTAGAACATTGCGGCACTTTCCGCGATGTCCTTGATCGTGTTCGCACGGTCCTTGAACAGCCCGACCACACCCGCAAGCGACGGGCCACCGTCGATCGACACGCCGGCCTTCTGCAGGAACGGCTCGGTCAGCCCGGCCAGACGCTCGTTGTCGGCCTGCTTCAGATACTGGTTGTTCAACCACAGCAGCTTTTCCGGATTGTGCTGCGCCGGCGACTTGCCCAGATGCTCCAGATCGAACCACGCGACGAACTGCTCGCGCGTGAACACTTCGGCGTCACCATGCGCCCAGCCCAGACGCGCCAGGTAGTTCACCACGGCCTCGGGCAGGAAGCCCTCTTCGCGGTACTGGACCACGCTCATGGCGCCATTGCGCTTGGACATCTTCTCGCCCTGGTCGTTGAGCACCGTGGGCAAGTGCGCGTAGATCGGCGGCTGCTTGCCGAGCGCTTCGAAGATGTTGATCTGACGCGGCGTGTTGTTGACGTGATCGTCGCCGCGAATCACATGCGTGATGTCCATGTCGATGTCATCGACCACCACGCAGAAGTTGTACGTCGGCGTGCCGTCCGGGCGCGCGATCACGAGATCGTCGAGTTCTTCGTTCGAAATCTCGATGCGCCCCTTGACGGCGTCTTCCCACACCACGCTGCCGGTGAGCGGGTTCTTGAAGCGCAGCACCGGCTGCACGCCTGCCGGCGGCTCGGGCAGCACCTTGCCCGGCTCCGGACGCCAGCGGCCGTCGTAACGCGGCTTCTCGCCACGCGCACGCTGCAACTCGCGCAATTCGTCGAGTTCTTCCACGCTCATGTAGCACGGATAAACGTGACCGGCGGCCTTCAGTTGCTCGAGCACTTCGCGGTAGCGATCCATGCGCTGCATCTGATAGAACGGGCCTTCGTCGTAATCGAGGCCGAGCCATTCCATGCCTTCGAGAATGACCTGCACGGCTTCCTCGGTCGAGCGCTCGACATCGGTGTCTTCGATGCGCAGCACGAACGTGCCTTCGTTGTGACGCGCGAAGGCCCACGGATAGAGAGCAGAACGGATATTGCCCAGATGGATGAATCCGGTCGGGCTAGGCGCAAAGCGGGTGCGGACAGTGGTCATGGTTTGGCTTCGGTGCATCGCGTTGGCAACAAACAAAAACGCCCGCGGCGGAGGGTCTCGCGCAGGCGGGTCGCCAACATTCGGAAGCCGTCATTATATCAGCCGAGTGCGTGCATTCGCGGCACAGTCCGAGAGCGAGATCGGAATTTGCGATTCCCCGCATCGGACACCGCCCCCCGCGCGCGTCCGATGCAGTCCCGTCACTTCGGAAAATTTCCCGGCAAAACGTCGCTATGCGCGGCGTGGGTCCCAGGCGTCAGAGCTTGGCGAGCGAGACCTCGGTGGCTTTGACGAGGGCCACGACTTCGGAGCCGACGTCCAGACGCAACTCGTCGATCGAGCGCGTGGTGATGACCGACGTCACGATGCCGCTCGGCGTTTCGACGTCCACTTCGGACAGTACCGGACCGCGCAGAATTTCGCGAATACGGCCTTTGAACTGGTTACGGACATTAATGGCGGTGATACCCATGATGAACTCCTGTGTACGGGAAAAAGATCGAGAAAACGAATGAACGGATAAACGAATGCCGTCAGACGGCCCAGCGCACGGTCGCCGCCGGCCACAGCGGCTCGGGGGCGGGAGCGTGAGCGTGAGCGCCGGCAGACGGTTCGGTTTGGAGCACACGCGCGAGTACCTGAGCCTCGAGTCCGGCAAACTCCACACTGCCGCGCGCACGCGGACGTGCCAGCGACACCGATTGGTCGAGCCCCAACTGCCCTTGCTCGATGAGCACCACGCGGTCGGCCAGCGCCACGGCCTCCTGCACATCGTGAGTGACGAGCAACGCCGTGAAACCGTGGGCACGCCAGAGACGCTCGATCAGCGCATGCATTTCGATACGCGTGAGCGCGTCGAGCGCACCAAGCGGCTCGTCCAGCAGCAGCAGATCGGGTTGATGCACCAGTGCACGGGCGAGCGCGACACGTTGACGCTGACCGCCGGACAACTGGCTCGGCCAATCGTTGGCGCGCTCGGCCAGACCCACTTCGCCCAGCACGTCGAGTGCCTTCGCATGCGCCGACTTCGGCAGACCGAGAGCGACGTTCTCCAGCACCGTGCGCCACGGCAGCAGGCGAGCGTCCTGGAACATGATGCGGGTGGACACCACGCCGGTCGCGCCGCTCAGTGCATGCCCGTCGAGCGTAATGCGGCCCCCGTCGGGTGTCTCGAGACCGGCGATCAGTCGCAGCAGCGTCGACTTGCCGCAGCCGCTACGCCCCACGATGGCGGCAAACCCGCCACGCGGAATCGTCAGCGAGAAATCCGACAGCACCGAGCGAGCGCCATAGCGCTTGCCGACACCCTCGATGCGCAGACCCGCCGACGATGCCGGTGCCTCCGTGTCACTTGCCGGATGCACCACTTTAAGATTCGTCCCTGCCGCCGTACGCGGCACTGCGTGGGCGGCGATGTGAGCGCCGAGCGGGAGTTGCGTGCCGAACGGATCGGCTTGCGGATCGAGCGGCAGGCGACCCGACGCGCGCTGCTCGGCCGTCCATTCGGCTTCGATGTCGGCGCCCGCGATCGGGGCCAGTTGTTGTGCGCTCATGCGGCGGCTCCTCGTTGAAAGGCCGGATGCCAGCGCAACCAGCGAAATTCCAGTTCTTTGGCCAGCACATCGGCCAGCTTGCCCAGCAAGGCGTATAGCAAGATCCCAACGAGCACGATGTCGGTCTGCAAGAACTCGCGGGCGTTCATCGTCAGATAGCCGATGCCCGATTGCGCCGAAATGGTTTCCGCGACGATCAGCGTCACCCACATCAGACCCAGCGAGAAGCGCACGCCGACCAGAATCGACGGCAGCGCACCCGGCAGAACCACATCGCGATACAGTGCCCAGCCACGCAAACCGTAGCTGCGCGCCATCTCCACGAGCGCCGGATCGACGGCACGAATGCCGGCGTAGGTATTCAGGTACATCGGGAAAAACACGCCGATGGACACGAGGAAAAGCTTGGCCTTTTCGTCGATGCCGAACCACAGGATCACGAGCGGAATCAGTGCCAGATGCGGAATGTTGCGCAGCATCTGGAACGACGAATCGAGCGCCGTTTCAGCCACCCGCGACAGGCCGGTCAGCATGCCCAGCAGCAGGCCGAGGCCGCCGCCGATCAGAAAACCAATCACTGCGCGGCCGGTCGACACGCCGATGTCGCGCCAGATCTGACCGCTCACGGCGAGTTGCCAGGCGGCGTCGACCACGGCCGACGGGGCCGGCAACACGCGTGTCGAGAGCCAGCCTTCTTGTGCGGCCAATTGCCAGAACACGACCAGCACGATGGGCACCGCCCACGGCGCGAGCCGTCTTGCGGCCGTGCGCCAGAAGCGCTGCAGCGCGCCACCATTGCGGGCGGCGGGGACCGCAGCCTGAGCGTCGGTCAAGGTGGTTTGCGTCATGCGAATTTCTCCCCGAGGCATTGCGGCCCCGTTTCTCTTCAATTCATGGTGAGACTGGTTTGGCGTCGTGGAGCGCTTGGGATTCGAATCCCCGCGCTCAGCTTTGCGACGCCTTCGGCACGATGTTGTTGGCCATGACCTCACCGACCGGACCGGCCAGCGAGACGTTGCCCAGTCGTTCGCGCACGTCGCGCGGCAGATGCGGGAACACCAGCTCGGCAAAGCGATAGGCCTCTTCGAGGTGCGGATATCCCGACAGAATGAAGGTGTCGATGCCCAGATCGGCGTACTCGCGCAAGCGCTGCGCCACGGTCGGGCCATCGCCCACCAGTGCCGTACCTGCCCCGCCGCGTACCAGCCCCACGCCCGCCCACAGATTCGGCGCGATCACGAGCTTGTCGCGGCGTCCACCGTGCAGCGCCGCCATGCGTCGCTGGCCTTCCGAATCCATCTTCGCGAACTGCGTCTGCACGCGCGCGATGGTCTCGTCGTCGAGCTTGCTGATGAGGGCGTCGGCGGCGCGCCACGCTTCGTCTTCCGTCTCACGCACGATCACATGCAGACGCAGACCGAAGCGCAACGTACGGCCGAGTTTGGCGGCGCGTGCACGCACGTCGGCAATCTTCTCGGCCACATCGGCAAGCGGTTCGCCCCACGTCAGATAGACGTCGAGTTGCTCGGCCGCGATCTGGCGGGCCGCTTCTGACGAACCACCGAAATACAACGGCGGATGCGGCGTTTGCACCGGCGGGAAAAACAGCTTCGCGCCCTTCGCCCGCAGATGCTTGCCTTCGAAATCGACGCTCTCGCCACTGTGCGATTTCTCGAACAGCGAACGCCAGATGCGCAGGAATTCGTCGGTCACGGCGTAGCGCTCGGCGTGATCGGCAAAGAAGCCGTCGCCTTCGAGTTCGCCCGCGTCGCCGCCTGTGACGACGTTGATCAATAGTCTGCCCCCCGACAGACGATCGAACGTCGAAGCCATGCGTGCGGTCAGCGCAGGAGACGCAATCCCCGGGCGTACCGCAACGAGAAACTTCAGATTGCGCGTGGCGCCGATGAGGCTCGATGCCGTCACCCAGGCGTCTTCGCACGAGCGCCCGGTGGGCAGCAATACCCCTTCGTATCCGAGCGAATCTACGGCGCTGGCGATCTGCCGCGCGTAATCGAAATCGAACACCCGTCCGCCATCGGACGTTCCCAGATAACGCGTGTCACCGTGCGTCGGAATGAACCAGAAGACTTGCATGCGAACTCCAGCGCTCAGGCGGCGAGCGTTGCCCGGGCAGCCGCCGTGCGCGCGGCAGCGGCAGCCGTGGCGGGCCACTGACGAATCACTTCGCGCTCATGCAGCCACTGCGAAAGCTGATCGACCGTGGTACCCAGACGCTCAGCAATCGGCGCATCGAGCGTGGCGCCCTCTTCCTTCGGCACTTGCTGATCGACGGCGAACACGCCGCGCAAAATGTGTTGTGCGCCGAGTGCGGACAGCACCGGCTTGAGTGCGTAATCGAGCGCGAGCAAATGGGCGGGACTGCCGCCCGTGGCGAACGGCGCCACCAGTTTGTCAGCGAGACCGTCTTGCGGCAGCACGTCGAGGAAAGCCTTGAGCAAGCCGCTATAGGCGGCCTTGTAGACGGGCGTTGCAACGACCACGGCTTGCGCACCGGCGACTTGCGCGAGCGCATGGCGAAGGTCGTCGTGCGAGGTATCGGCGGCGAGCAGCGCTGCCGGCGATAGCGCGCGAATATCGATGCGGCGCACCGCAATACCGGCCGCAGCCAGCTCGGCTTCGATGAAACGCAGCAATCGGGCGCTGCGCGAGGCGGCCGACGGGCTGCCCGAGATCGTGACGGCGTATGTCATACTTCCCTGCCAAATACGGACCGTACGCGTGATGGCACGCTGGCCCTGAGGAATCGAAGCGCACCCGGCGTGCAACCGGCCGGAAAGCCTGCTCACGCGGTGCTGACCGGAGCATCCCGGCCACTGGAGAACCAGTGTAGCGATCCGCCTCCTGCGCCCGAACCAATGAATCCGGGATTGCTTTGCGCGTTTTTTCATAACCTGAAGTCATGCACCTCCTGCGCCTTATTCCCCAGGACGGTGCTAACGCCTGATTCCCACGCGTTCGCTGGTCTCAGGTCACACCATCACGTCACACCATCATGTCCGCCCCGATCCTCGAACTGCGCGAGTACCGTCCGACCGACTGCACCGACACCCACGACTTTCATCAGGTCGTGATCGGGCTGTCCGGGCGCATGTCGATTTCGCTGGACGGCGACGCCACGCAGTCCGGTCGCGTGGGGGCGCGTAACGGTGTCGTGATCCCGGCGGGGGTGCGGCACGACTATCGGGGCGATGGCCCGAACCGGCAGGTCGTGCTGGATGTGCCGTCGCACCTTGCCACGATGACGGGCACCCACCGTGCGTTCGCGCACGAGGCGTTTTTCGCGCTGGACGCGAAGCTGCTGGCGCTGGTCCAGCAGGTAAGCGCGAGCGTGGACGGCGGACGCCCCATGAGCGCAGACGATCCCGTGGTGCGCGAATGGCTCACCGCCCTCACCGCCCGGCTGGCGCCGGCCCGGCCCTCGCTACGCACCGTCCGGCTGGATCTGACGCGCATCGATGCCCGGCTGCAAGCCGATCTGGCAACGCCACCGGATACGGCCACGCTGGCGCGGGAAGCCGGCATGAGCGTGCGGCATTTTCACGATTGCTTTGTCGCAATGACCGGCGAAACACCTCACCGCCATTTGATGCGCCTTCGGCTCGCACGCGCGGCGTTGCTGCTACGTGCGAACGACGCGACGCTCGCCGACATCGCTCTCGACGTTGGCTTCAACGATCAAAGCGCCCTGACCCACGCCTTCCGCCAGCACTACGGCCGGACACCCGCCGCGTGGCGGCGCGAGCGCACCCTCTGCGACGTCGCCGGCTAAGCAAGGTCGAACGGACTGCCGTCTGCCGAAATTCACAAGCCAGGCCCGGCGGCGAAGCATTACGCTCGCCGTTTCGTCATTTGTCGACAAGGAAAAGGGAACTGGACATGGCCGAGACCATCGAGTGGCAGGACTTCGAGAAGATCGATTTGCGTGTGGGCACGATCGTGGCCGCTCGCGTCAACGAGAAAGCGAAGAAGCCCGCTTATGTGCTGGAAGTCGATCTGGGGGAACTCGGCGTGAAGACATCGAGTGCGCAGATCACCGTGCACTACGCGCCCGGGTCGCTCGTCGGCCGGCAGGTGCTGTGCGTGTGCAACTTCGCGCCCAAGCGCATCGCGGGGGTTGTCTCCGAGATATTGATTACCGGCTTTGCCGACGCGAGCGGTGCCATCGTGCTCGCTGGCGTGGAGCGCGCCGTCCCCAACGGCGCACGCCTGCACTAGCCGCCGGTCAGGGCTGAGGAAAATAATCGACTTGCTGCGCAAACGTCTTGCGATCGGCGTCGAACACGCTGCGCGGCACGATCGCGTTCTCGCCCACCGCTCGGTCGAAAGACAGCTTGCCGTCGAGATGATCGATCTCGTGCTGCAACAGCTCAGCCTCGGCCAGCGGTAACTGCACCTTCGTGTGCACTTCACCGCAGAGATCCAGGCAACGCACGGAGATGGAAGCGTAGCGCGCCACGCGCACCAACGTCTCCGGGAAACACATGCAATCGTCCCAGAGCGTGACGCGTTCGTCGCTCGTCCAAACGATCTCCGGATTGACGATCACGTCGGGCCAGCCCGGCACGGCGAGCGCAATCATGCGCCGGTCGATGTTGATTTGCGGCGCGGCAATGGCACGTCCGAAGCCATGCGCCGCACGAAAGGCGGCTAACGCCTCACACAGATCGGCGGCATCGCGGCGCACGGCCGGATCGTGAATGTCCACCACCTCGGCAGCGATCCTGCTCAGCGACGGCGCGCCGACTCGGAGAATCTGGCGCGTCATGATGCCGTTGGGATCACGATAAGGTCCGCGCAGGCAGCACGGTGGCAAAGCAGCGGAAGTGGCATAAGTGGAATCGGTAGCATCGTCATTGGCAACATCGGAATTCACGAATATCGATTGAGCGAATACCACGATTGTAGAGAACCGCCACGAAATGCAATTTCGTTAGCCATGCCTTTACGTCAATAAACACTCATCGACCGGCGAGCGGCACTGGGTACACCGGCGTGGCGCAAAAAAAGTCCCACCGGAATCCTCCCGCCCGATCGTTGAGAACTCAATTCCCCACCAATACCGACTTTCATTCGCCATAAAAAATCACACAACACCGACACTTTCCCAAGTCTTGTCAGTCGAAACGCCCGATTAGGCAGCCTGACGGGTGCCGGGCGGGAGTCATCATCCCGCGAAGACACTCGGCCACTGACGAACAGGCCGGGAAGAAACGGTCGGCGGAGACAACGATTGAACCCCCTATGGCATCGGCTTTATCTTGGATTGGGCGGTCTGGCCGCGTTCTGGGCGCTCGGCATGGTGAGCGCCAACGAATTCGGCAAGAGCGCCGCGCTCATGGCAACCGCCCTGCCCGGTCTTGCCGGGCTTTGCCTGCTACTGCGCGCGCGGCCCACGTGGTTGAGCATCACCACCCTCAGCATCATCGCCGTGTTCTTCCTCGACGCGGCCACCAAGGGCTTCCTGCGCGACTACTTCGGCATGCGCCCCAATCACCTGCTGGTACTGCACGCGGTGTTCAACACCAATCCGTCAGAGACCGGCGAGTTCTTCCGTCATCATTGGCGCGATGTCTTTGAAGCCAGCGCCGCTTTCGTCGTATTGTTGGCCGCTGTCGTCTTCGGCGAGCGCCGCCTTGCACGAGGGGAGGCCAGTCGACCGCGCGCGCCGATCCGACGCACCGCAAAGTCGGCTGTCGTAGCGCTGCTGACCGCCTTTCTTGCGCTGCACCTCAACCCGACCATGGCCAAGGAGAATCCGCTGCTCTACTGGCCGATGCGCTATCTCGATTACAAGGGGCAGGCCGATCACGCGGCACAGTTGCAGCGCGATCTGGAGCGCAACATGGCGCAACGGGCGGATTGGCGCGTGCAGTATCGCGGGCCGGACAAAAACACCGTCGTCTGGGTCATCGGCGAGAGCCTGAACCGCAACAACATGTCGCTCTACGGTTATGCGCGCAACACCACGCCCATGCTCGATTCGTTGCGCGACGATCTCACGGTGTTCCGCGATGTCGTGTCGTCGGAACCGGCGACGATGTCGTCGCTCATGAAGATGCTCACGCCCGCCAGCCTCGACGATCCCGAGGCGTGGACTCGCCAGCCTGATGTCGTCATGCTCGCGAAGGAAGCCGGGTATCGCACGTACTGGATCTCGAATCAGGTGCCCAACGATGGTTGGCTTGGGTTGGTGGCCAATCGTGCCGACGAGCAAGTGTTCATCAACAAGGGGTACGGACGCGGCGAGAATAATGTCGACGGCAATCTGCTGCCGGCGTTTGACGCGGCACTGGCCGGCGACGCCCCGAGGAAGCTGATCGTCGTGCACCTGCTGGGCGCCCACCCGACCTACGATATGCGCTATCCGGCGGCATTCGCTCGCTTCGACAATACCGACGATGCCGTGATGGCCTCGCTCGCGGCACAAGGCAGATCGATGTGGGTGCGGCACCAGCGCAACGAATACGACAACGCCATCGCGTACAACGATTTCGTGGTCTCGAACCTGATTCGTAAGACGATGGCGGCCAGCACACAAACCGATGCGAGCCTGCTGTTCAGTTCCGACCATGCACAGGAAGTCGGTCATACGCGCGATCACGCCGGGCAATCGGCGGCCGATGCGTCCGGTTACGAGATTCCGATGATTGTGTGGTCGCGCGATGTGAAGGCCAGTGGCAAGCCTCATAGCGAAGCTCGCTCCGACGCGAACGACACCCTGTCGCAAGCCGCACTCGAAGCCCGCCCGTATCAGACCGACCGGCTCGACCACACACTGCTGGGTTTGCTCGGCATCGACACGCGCTACTACAGCGCCGCGGACGATCTGCTCAGTCCGGCCTTCACGCCGCACATGCGCCGCATCAACGGTCGGGCGTACCCCTCGGATCAACCCGACGGATAATCACCTCACCATCACGCCATCCGAATTCAATCGCAAGAAACGGAGCGTTTCCCCGCGATCCCGCGCCTAGACTCCCCTCGTCAGTCCAATTCCGAGGGAATCGTTATGGCAGAGAAAGGGGCGCGACGCCCGAAAGGTCCGCCCGTCACATCGCTCGTGACATCGCTCTCGCATGCGAATCTCGCGGCGCAGTTCAGCGAACAGATGACGCTGGCCGTCATTCCCATCGTCGCCGTCATTGCACTCGGTGCCTCGGCCGAACAGACTGCCTCGTTGCAGGCGGCCACGACACTGCCCTTCCTGCTGCTCTCGCTGCCCGCCGGCGTGCTGGCCGATCGCTACCGCCGCAAACCGCTGATGGTGGCGACGGAGCTGCTACGCGCGCTTGCCCTGCTGGGTTTGTTCGCGCTGTTTCGCGCGCATCTGCTGACACTTTCCGCACTGGGTATGCTCGGCTTCGCGATGGCCACGGGCACAGTCGTATTCGGTGCGGCGGCCCCATCGCTGGTCGCGGCACTCATCGATCCTGCGGACCTGCTCACCGCGAATCGGCGGCTCGAGATCGCGCGCAGTATCGCCTTCACGGCAGGGCCCGCGTTGGGTGGCCTGTTTGCGGGATGGGCATCGGGCACGCTCGCCTTTGCCATCGCGTTCGTGCTCTCGATCGCCAGCGTCTATTGCCTGACGCGTTTGCCTGCGGAAGCACCGCGTGTGGCGTCCAGACGCCATTTTCTGCGTGAGCTGGCCGAAGGCGTGCGCTTCATCGCACACAGCCCCTATTTGCGGCCTATCGTGGCAACGGCATTCGTCTTCAATACCTCGTGGTATCTGCTGCTCGCCATCTTCGCGTACTACGCCATTCACTCGCTGGCGTTCTCGGCACAGGCTGTCGGTATCGCGCTCGGGGTCTACGGTTTCGGTATGGTGTGCGGTGCGTTCGGCTATCGGCGCGTGGCAAAGCAACTGTCGTTCGGCCGGCAAATTGTGCTTGGCCCCGCCTGCGCCGTCATTGCATCGCTGCTGATGGTGACGACGTGGCGCCTGTCGGGCGGTGCGCTCACCTACGGCGTGGTATTTGCTGCGTTCTTTCTGTTCGGCTTCGGCCCGATCGTGTGGACGATCTCTACGACGTCGCTGCGACAGGTGGTGACACCGGGGGGGTTGATCGCTCGCGTATCGGCCGTCACGATGACGGCGACCGCCGGCGCGCGTCCGTTCGGGGCCTTTCTTGGCGCGTGGCTGGCCTCGACACTCGGCACACGGTATTGCCTTGTCGCGGTGGCCGTCGGCTTCGCGGTACAACTCGGCATCATTGTGTTTTCGCCGGCATCGCGACTGTCTGCCATCGAAGCCGTGTCGCTCGACACTGTGGCCACGGCCCAGGTCCCGGCCGCGTGATCTGACGCTTGAAATGAAAAAAGCCGACGCAGTGACCTGCGTCGGCTTTTCTTGCTACCGGGTGTTCGCTATCACACGATCAGGCGATCAGACATCGAGACGCGTCACGAACTTCGGTTGCAGGTACGCTTCGAGGGCTTCCGGGCCGCCTTCCGAACCGTAGCCGCTGTCCTTCACGCCGCCAAACGGCACTTCCGGCAGCGCCAGACCCGAATGGTTGATCGTCAGCATGCCGCTTTCCACGCGTGCGGACAGGCGTTGTGCCGTGCCGGCCGACGTGGTGTAGGCATACGCGGCCAGGCCATACGGCAGACGGTTGGCTTCAGCGATGGCTTCCTCTTCCGTGTCGAACGGATTGATGATCGCCACCGGGCCGAACGGCTCTTCGTGCATGATCTTCGCCGAGAGCGGCACATTGCACAGCACGGTCGGCGCGTAGAAGTGACCACCGTCGGCGGCGCGCTTGCCCCCCGTCTTCACCTCGGCACCATGGGCCACGGCGTCGTCCACGATGGCGCTGATGGCTTCGAAACGCTTGGCGTTCACCAGCGGACCCATCGTCGTTTCCGGGTCCAGACCGTTGCCCACGCGCACGGCTTCGGCCGCTTTCACGAAGGCTTCGACGAACTGGTTGTACACCCCCCGTTGCACGATGAAGCGCGTCGGCGCGATACACACCTGACCGGCGTTGCGGAACTTGCCGCCAGCGAGGTTGCGCACGGCGGCCGCAATATCAGCATCGTTGAAAATCAGCGCCGGGGCATGGCCGCCGAGTTCCATCGTCACGCGCTTCATGTGCAGCCCGGCCATCGCGGCCAGTTGCTTGCCCACCGGCGTGGAGCCCGTGAACGACACCTTGCGGATGGTCGGATGCGGAATCAGGTACGACGAAATCTCAGCCGGCACGCCATACACGAGGTTCAACACGCCATCGGGCAACCCCGCATCGGCGAAGGCGCGAATCAGCGCGGCAGGTGATGCCGGCGTTTCTTCCGGTGCCTTGACGATCACCGAGCAACCGGCAGCCAGGGCGGCGGAAACCTTGCGCACGACCTGGTTGACCGGGAAGTTCCACGGCGTGAAGGCCGCGACCGCGCCGACCGGCGTCGGGATGACCAACTGCGTGACGTTCGGCACGCGCGACGGGATGAGGCGACCGTAGGCGCGCTTACCCTCTTCCGCGAAGAATTCGATGATATCGGCAGCGGAGAGCACCTCGCCCTTGGCTTCGCCAACAGGCTTGCCCTGCTCCAGCGTCATCTGACGTGCGATGTCGCCCACACGCTCACGCAGCAGACCGGCGGCCTTGCGCATGAGCTTGGCGCGCTCGAACGGGGCGATTTCGCGCCACTTGGCAAAGCCGGCTTCGGCGGCAGCCAGGGCAGCGTCCAGATCCGGCTGGGTCGCGCGCGCCACCGTACCGATGGTCTCGCCCGTGGCCGGATTCTCGATCGGCAGCGTCAGGCCTTCTACGCCCGCCTTCCACTGCCCATTGATGAAAAGTTCTACGTTGTGCGACATGCTGAAGTCTCCTGTTGGCAACACGCCCAACAGCATAACGCAGGCTGCGGATTCCTGTTGCCTTCCCACGGTGTCCGGCTGCGTCGGCGCGACAGACATCTCATCACATGAAATCAAAAGGGCCGGTAGCGAAAGGCGTGTTTCATCTCCCTTCGCTGCCGGCCCTCATGAGATCGGACTATCCGGTGTTGGCGTCTGCGCCAGAGTGCCGGAGCACGCCGACGCCAAAACGCTGCAACGTCCGGACGATGCTTCAGCCCGCCGCCAGAATTTCCTTCAATGCGTTCGTGAAGGTCTGGCACTCGGCTTCCGTGCCCACCGTGATGCGCAGGAACTGCGCCACGCGCGCGTGCTTGAAGTGGCGCACGATGATCGAGCGTTCACGCAGCGCTGCGGCCAGTTGCGCCGCATCGTGCGATGGGTGACGCGCGAACACGAAGTTCGCCGTCGATGGCAGCACGTTGAAGCCAAGGGCCTCCAGACGTGCGACCAACCCTTCGCGGCTTGCAATCACGGCCTGACGCGTCTGGTCGAAATACGCTTCGTCTTCGATGGCCGCCACGCCGGCCGCCTGAGCGAGCCGATCGAGCGGGTACGAGTTGAAGCTGTTCTTCACTCGCTCGAGCGCTTCGATCAGATCCGGGTGGCCAATAGCGAAGCCCAGACGCAACCCGGCCAGCGAGCGCGACTTCGACAGTGTCTGCACCACGAGCAGGTTCGGATACTTTGCGATCAGTCCGGCAGCGCTCTCGCCACCGAAGTCGATGTAAGCCTCGTCGATCACCACCACCGAATCCGGATTCCCCCCCAGCAAACGCTCGATTTCGCCGCAGGCCAGCACGCGGCCTGTCGGCGCGTTCGGATTCGGGAAAATGACGCCGCCGTTCGGCTTGAGATAATCGTCGACTCGAATCTCGAACGTCTCGGTCAACGGCACGTTTTCGAACGCCACACCGTACAGCCCGCAGTACACCGGGTAGAAGCTGTACGTGATGTCGGGGAACAGAATCGGCTTGTCGTGCTTCAGCAAGCCCTGAAACACGTTCGCCAGCACTTCGTCCGACCCATTGCCCACGTGCACATTGGCCACCTCGAGACCGAAGCGCTTGGCGATAGTCTGCTTGAAGCGGCGCGCGTCGGGATCGGGGTACAGCTTGAGCGCATCGGCATCGCTGCCGAGGGCCTCACGAATCGCCGCCAGCACACGCGGCGACGGACCATACGGGTTCTCGTTGGTATTGAGCTTGATGAGGCGCTGCATCTGCGGCTGCTCACCGGGCACATAGGGCGTCAGATCGGCAACGCCCGCACTCCAGAATCGACTCATGACGACCGCTCCGCTCAACTCGCGAGACCGCGCACCAGATCGGCCTGAATGTCAGCCGGCGACTCCAGTCCCACCGCCAGACGAATCAGACCTTCCGTGATGCCCGCGGCAGCACGCGCTTCCGGCGTGATGCGACCGTGCGTCGTGCTCGCCGGATGCGTGATCGTGGTACGCGTATCGCCCAGATTGCCGGTGATCGAGCACACGCGCGTGTTGTCGATCACGCGCCAGGCGTTCTCGCGCTGCTCGGCAGGCGTCGCGCCCTTGAGTTCGAACGCGACAATCGCCCCGCCAGCCTTCTGTTGACGTTTCGCCAGTTCATACTGCGGATGCGACGGCAGCCCCGGGTAGAACACGCGAGCCACTTGCGGCTGCTGCTCCAGCCATTGCGCCAACGCAAATGCATTGGCCGACTGCCGCTCGATGCGCAGCGACAGCGTCTCCATGCCCTTGAGCAACACCCAGGCGTTGAACGCCGAGAGCGTCGGGCCCGCGCTGCGCACGAACGGGAAGACCTTGCCCATGATGAAGTCCTTCGTGCCGACAATCGCGCCGCCCAGCACACGACCCTGACCGTCGAGGTACTTCGTGGCCGAGTGCACCACGACGTCCGCACCGTACTCAATCGGACGTTGCAATGCCGGTGTGCAGAAACAGTTGTCGACGACGAACAGCGCGCCCGCTTCCTTCGCGATCTTGCCGATGGCCGTGATGTCGGCGATATCGGTGAGCGGGTTGGACGGCGTTTCGAGGAAGAACATCTTCGTGTTCGGACGAATCGCGGCGCGCCAGGCGTCGAGATCGGTCGGATCGACGAAGGTCGTCTCGACACCGAAGCGGCTGAAGATCGTGGAGAAGACGTTCAGCGTGGAGCCGAAAATGCTTTGCGAGCTAACGAGGTGATCGCCGGCCGAGAGCACGGTCATCACGACCGAGACGATGGCGCTCATGCCCGAGGCGGTCGCCATGCAGGCCTCGCCACCTTCGAGCGCAGCCAGACGGTCCTGAAACATCGACACGGTCGGGTTGGTAAAGCGCGAGTAGGTGAAGCCCTCCTCCGAATGCGCGAAGCGTTCGGCGGCCTCGGCCGCGCTCTTGAATACGAAGCTCGAGGTCAGGTAAAGCGCCTCGGAATGCTCACCAAACTCGGAGCGCTGCGTGCCCGCGCGCACCGCCAGGGTATCGAAGTCGAAGGAGTCCATCGTGTATCTCGTCATTGGGTTGGCCCGATCGCCGGCCAAAAAAAGAAAAGCCCGTTTCGCTATTCAGCAAAACGGGCTCGAAATCCATCTGTCTAGGCCTCGCTTTAGCTGTTTCGGGGATATTTCCCCCACGTCCGCAAGCTGAAATCAAATCGACGTGAGAAGCAGTGTAGCACGTTGCCCGCAGGGAAGGAAAACCCCCGCCGCGCGGCTGGCGCTTGCCCTGCCGGGCTGCCCCGGCGTTCGGGAGCATGCGGCAGCGGCGCGCCTCAGGTACCGCTCAGAGGCCAAGCTGAGCCCCGCGCGGCTCGTTTTCGTCGCCTTCGCTGGCTTCCACGACGGGCGCCTTCGGTGCCTTGCGTTGCTGCTCCAGACGCGTGAGGTACTCGGTCGTCACATCGCCCGTGACGTACTTGCCGTCGAAGCACGAGGCATCGAAATCGGTCAGCGCCGGGTTGATGTCACGCACGGCAGCCTTCATGTCCTCGACGTCCTGATAAATCAGTTCGTCGGCACCGATGATGCGCGCCACTTCCTCGTCGGTACGTTCATGCGCGACGAGTTCGCTACGCGTGGGCATGTCGATGCCGTACACGTTCGGGAACTTCACCGGCGGCGCCGCCGACGCGAAGATCACCTTGCGTGCCCCGGCGTCGCGCGCCATCTGCACGATTTCCTGACTGGTCGTGCCGCGAACGATCGAGTCGTCGACAATCAGCACGTTCTTGCCCTTGAACTCGACGCGCATGGCGTTGAGCTTCTGACGCACCGACTTCTTGCGCATCGCCTGACCGGGCATGATGAAGGTACGACCGACGTAGCGGTTCTTGAAGAAGCCTTCGCGATAATTCACACCCAGAAGCTTCGCGACCTGCATGGCGGCCGGGCGGCTGGAGTCCGGAATGGGCATCACGACATCGATGTCCCGCACGCCATGTTCGCCGATCTCGCGGAGAATCTTTGCGGCGAGATAGTCGCCCATGCGCAGACGCGCGTCGTAGACCGCCACGCCATCGAGCACGGAGTCCGGACGGGCCAGATACACGAGTTCGAAAATGCACGGATGCATCGTCACCGACTCCGAGCATTGCTGCGACGTCAGTTCGCCATCGTTGCTGATGAAGATCGCCTCGCCCGGCTTGACGTCGCGCTCGAACGCGAAGCCCATGCCTTCGAGCGCCACCGATTCCGACGCCACCATCCACTCCGTGCCATTCGGGCCGTCGAAGCGGCCAATGCACAGCGGACGAATACCGTTCGGGTCGCGGAACGCGAGCAGACCGAAGCCGGAGATGATCGAGACGATGGCGTACGAGCCGCGCAGACGACCATGCACCTTGCCCACCGCTTCGAACAGCGACGGCACGCTCAGACCGTCACGCGCGCTTTGCTGCAATTCGTGCGCGAGCACGTTGAGCAGCACTTCGGAATCGGAGGTGGTGTTGATGTGGCGACGGTCGACGCGGAACATCTCGTCCTTGAGCTGTTCCCAGTTCGTCAGGTTGCCGTTGTGGGCAAGCACGATGCCGTAGGGCGCATTCACATAGAACGGCTGCGCTTGTGCGGCGCTCGACGAACCCGCCGTCGGGTAGCGCACCTGACCGATGCCGACCGTGCCCGGCAAGTCGCGCATGTTGCGCGTGCGGAACACGTCGCGCACCATGCCGTTGCCCTTGTGCATGTAGAACGACTGACCGTCCGTCGTTGCGATACCGGCGGCGTCCTGACCGCGATGCTGCAACAACAGCAGACTATCGTAGATGAACTGGTTGACAGGGGATTTGGAGACTACACCGACGATGCCACACATGGCATGAATCCTTCAAAAAACATCGAAATCTGCGTCAAACGGACAGTATTATCCGTCATTCGGAAACCTTGTGCAGGCCGGTGGACGGCGCGGCCGATCCGCCGCTGCGCATGCCCCACCCCTGCTGCTGAGCGCTAACGCCTTGCGCGCCCCCCAGACCCTCGCCCGACAGACCGCTTCCGGCGCTACCGGCGCCGCCAGCGCTATCGCCGCGAAGCACGGTGCCGCCCATCAGGCTCGACACCCCGGACGTCACACCGCCGCTCTGCCCCCCTGAGCGGTTCGGCGTGCCATTGCCGCCCTGGCCGCCCTGCCCGCCGGAATCCGGCGTCCGATAGGGTTCCAATTGTGGCAAGGGAATCGGCGTTCCCAACGGATTGACGTTGGGCATGGCCGCCTCGGGCTTGTGCAGATAGTGCTGCACCGGCTCGGGCAGGTACGGCATGAGCCGATCCAGCCCCGCTTCCACCCACGGGCGCACCAGCGAGTGCTGCCAGACAGGTTGTTGCGGCAATGCCGTTAACTTGGCGGCGACCATCAGCAACATCAAGAGCAGAATGCCGCGAACGATACCGAACAACATCCCCAGTCCGCGATCGGCCGGGCGCAAACCGATCATATCGGTCATGCGTCCCACGAGCGCGCTGACGATACCGGCGCCAAACACCACGGCCACCAGCACCAGCAGAAAACCGAGTGCGCCTTGCGTCATCTCTGCGCCGGGCAAGTCGGCCGGCAGCCAATGGGCTACCGTCGGCCCGAACGCGCGCGCCACGAAGAACGCGACCACCCAGCCCACCAGATTGAACAGCTCGCGCACCAGCCCGCGCAGCATGCCCAGCAGCATGGAGCCAATCAGAATGGCGATGGCCGCGTAATCCACCACGGTCAACAGACCGCTATGCACCGAATCGCCCAAACTCAACCTGCCTCGGCGACCTGCGCCGTCAGTCCGGCGTCACGAATCTTCTTGCCAGCCGCTTCGGCGCTGGTGCGGTCGGGGAACGGGCCAGCGCGCAGCAGATACAGCTCACGACCATCGACCGTGCTCTTCACCATGTAGCTCGGCACGTTCACCAGCTTGAGCTTGACGAGCCACGACTGCGCACGATCCTGCGTCGAGAAAGCACCGATGCGTACCAGATACTTGCCGCCCGAGGCTGCGGGCTTCTGTGCGTTGTCGTGGTTATCCGCCGGTTTGGCGGGCTTGGCCGTCGTGTTGTTCTGCGCGAACTGCGCGATCGGGTCGGCCACGTTGTTGTTCGGCTGCGGCTTGGCCTGCGCCTTGGCCGTATCGTGCGAGTCCGGCTTCGCAGCAGGCTTCGTGTCGGCGTGCTGTTCGGGCTTCTTCACGTCGGGCTTGGCGTCCGGCTTCGCTTGCGCCACCTGCGGTTCCGGCACCGCGCTCGGTGCGGGTGCCGGCGCCACGGCTGCGGCCGGAGGCACTGCCGTCGGCGCAGGGGCCGGCTTGGCGGCATTCGCACCCGCCAGCGTGCTGCTGTCGACCGCTTCCTCCCCCTTGTCGAGCGAAGCATCGGCCTGTGGCGTAGCGGCAGCTTGCGGCTTCACACGCACGGGCGGCGAGTTGGCATCTTTCCCGGGAATCTGGATGGCGATGTCGTCGGCCGCCGGTTTTGGCTCCGGCGCGAGCACCATCGGCAAAATGATGACGGCCGCGAGCACCAACGCCAACGCGCCAACCAGACGGCGGCGCGCGCGTTGCTTTTCGGGCAGCAGCGGGTCGAGTTGCTCGTGCTCGCTGTACTCGCCCCCTCCCGCCGTACGGGTGCCGGTTCGGCCGCTCCTGCGGCTGCCGCGCTTAGGGGGAACGGCTTCGGCGTCTTTCTTGCGGAAGGAAAACAATCCCATAGGCCCTTGGCTCAGGTCGTAACTCGCGTCGTTGGACTGATCATCGCGCATGTGGTGCGTCACGCACATGACATTTCTCGTAAGCAAATGTCACGGCACACGCACCTTCATACCTCAGTGGCGTTGCAATTTGCGGTGCGACATCACGCCCGCCACCGTAAAGAACGATCCAAAAACCACAATTCTATCATTCTCCCCGCACTGCTCGAGCGCGGCGGCATAGGCTTTCTCAGGGGATTCGAAGGTTTCGACCGAATGATCGGCATCTTCCACGAACCCCACAGCCCGCAACTTCTCTTCAAGCAGCTGCGGACTTGCCGCGCGCTCGGTCGGCAGCGCACACAAACGCCAGTGATCGACCTTGTCGACGAGATGCCGCAGCACGCCTTCGATGTCCTTGTCGGCCATCGCACCGAACACCGCGTACGTGTACGGGAAGAAGCCCATGCCGTCGAGGTTGTGGCCCAACGCGGCGGCGGCGTGCGGGTTGTGCGCGACGTCGAGCACCACGGCCGGACGCCCCGGCAGCACCTGGAATCGTCCCGGCAACTCGACCGACGCAAGGCCCAGACGAATGTCCTGTGCCGACACCGGCAGTCGGTCACGCATCGATTCGAGCGCAGCAATCGCCGCCGAGGCATTGAGCAACTGGTTCGCACCGCGCAAGGCCGGATACGCGAGCGCCGGACGGCGCATCTGACGCCCGCCGTAGCTCCATTGCTGCTTGTCGCCCTGATAGTTGAAATCGCGGCCGAACAGCCACAGATCCGCGCCGATGCGCGCCGCTTCGGAAAGCAGCGTGGCCGGCGGCATGGGATCACCGCAGATCGCCGGCTTCCCTGCGCGGAAAATGCCGGCCTTCTCGATGGCGATCGCCTCGCGCGTGTTGCCCAGATACTGCGCGTGATCGATGTCAACGCTCGTGATGACTGCGCAGTCCGCATCGACGATGTTCACGGCATCGAGTCGTCCGCCCAGACCGACTTCGAGAATTACGGCGTCGAGTCCGGCGGTGGCGAACATGTGCATGATAGCGAGCGTGGTGAACTCGAAGTACGTGAGCGAGACCGGCTCGTCGAAGCTCGTGCGCGCCGCTTCAACCGCCTCGAAATGCGGCAGCAGCGTGGCATCGTCGACGACCTCGCCGTTCAGGCGTGCACGCTCGTTGAACGAGAGCAGATGCGGCGACGTATGGCAGCCCACGCGATAACCGGCCGAGAGCAGAATGGCTTCGATGATCGCGCAGGTCGATCCTTTGCCGTTGGTGCCACCTACGGTGAAAACGGGGCACGGGAATTGCAGTCCGAGCGCCTCTTTCACGCGACCAATACGCGTGAGGCCCATATCGATGCCCACAGGATGAGCGGTTTCAAGATGGGCAAGCCAGGCGTCGAGAGTGGAGTATGTCGGCATGAATGTGCGGGCAGAAAAACAAAAACGCGGACGTCACTAACGTCCGCGCTTCATATCCTGCTAAGTGATGCGTTCAAGCGCCGCTTGCGCGGCACTGCGTGGCGTTGCGTAATTCTACGCCGTTGCAACGCCCTTTGGGGCACCGCAACGGCAAGCGCCGCGCCATCGCATGAGTGAATTTTTCGTGCTCAGGCGACCGCGTCGGCCGGCTGGCACTGCATCAACGCGATCAGGCGAGCGATCTCTTCGCGCATCTTGCGACGGTCGACGATCATGTCAATCGCGCCCTTCTGCAGCAGGAACTCCGAGCGTTGGAAGCCTTCCGGCAGCTTCTCGCGCACGGTCTGCTCGATCACGCGCGGGCCTGCGAAGCCGATCAGCGCCTTGGGCTCGGCCATCACCACGTCGCCCAGGAAGGCGAAGCTGGCGGACACACCGCCCATCGTCGGATCGGTCAGCACAGAGATGAACGGCAGCTTGGCATCGGCCAGCTTGGTGAGCATGGCCGTGGTCTTCGCCATCTGCATGAGCGAGAGCAGGCTTTCCTGCATACGCGCACCGCCCGAAGCGGTCACACAGATGAACGGCACCCCCTGCTCCAGCGCATTCTGTGCGCCGCGCACGAAACGCTCGCCGACCACCGACCCCATCGAGCCCGCCATGAACGAGAACTCGAAGCAGGCGACCACGACCGGCAGCGTGTGGATTGCACCACCCATCACGACCATTGCGTCGGTCTCGCCGGTGTCGTCCATCGCTTCCTTGATGCGATCCGGGTACTTGCGGCTGTCCTTGAACTTCAGCGCGTCGACCGGCACGATCTCCTGGCCGAGTTCGTAACGGCCTTCCGGATCGAGCAACGCATCGAGACGCGCACGTGCGCCGATGCGCATGTGATGGTCACACTTCGGGCAGACGTGCAGATTCGCCTCCACGTCGTTGCGATACAGCACCGCCTCGCACGACGGGCACTTGATCCACAGCCCTTCCGGGATGCTCTTGTTGCGCTGCGTCGGATCGGTTTGCTTGATCTTCGGGGGCAGCAGCTTATCGAGCCAGCTCATAATTTCTCCTTGGCAAACGCCCGCACCATCAGGCGCGGGCGTTTCGGGCGACCGTATGACACGGTCGTTTCAATTCAGCGTTTCATCGGACGGTGCGACGAAATTACGCCGCGAATTTACGCCGATTTGACGCCCTCGTCGAGCGCCTGGCGAATGCCGCCGATGAATTCAGCCAGCGATTTTACCGCGTTCTGGCCCTCCAGATCACGCGGCGTGTTTTCCAGTCGCTGGACGATGGCGCTGCCGATGACCACGGCGTCCGCCACACTGGCCACGGCACGGGCCGTCTGCGCATCGCGAATACCGAAGCCCACGCCCACCGGCAGGGCCGCGACGGCCTTGATCTGGGGGATTTTCGCGGCAACGCTGTCCATATCGAGACTCGCCGCCCCCGTCACCCCCTTGAGGGAGACGTAATACAGGTAGCCGCTGGCCTGACGCGCCACGGCGGCGATACGGGCATCGGTGGACGTCGGCGCGAGCAGGAAGATCGGATCGATGCCACGGGCACGCACGGCCCCCGCGTAAGCCTCGGCTTCCTCGGGTGGGTAGTCGACGACCAGCACGCCGTCCACACCGGCCGTTGCAGCACGCTCGGCAAAGGCGTCGAGCCCCATCGCTTCGATCGGATTGGCGTAACCCATGAGCACGACAGGCGTGCGGTCGTTGGTCTGACGGAAGGCGGCCACATAGCCGAGCACTTCGGCCAGACTCACGCCACGGGCCAGTGCACGCTCGGAGGCGCGCTGAATGACCGGGCCATCGGCCATCGGGTCGGAGAACGGCACACCGAGTTCGATGACGTCGGCACCGTTGTCGGCCAACGCATGCATCAGCTTGACCGTCCAGCCCGGCTCGGGATCGCCGGCGGTGATGAACGGAATGAGGCCCTTTTTACCCTGCGCTTGCAAGGCTTGGAACGTCGCTTGAATGCGGGACATGATCGGAAAGTCTCTGAAGTCTTTGATTGGCGAGCGCGTGGTAATGCGCGTTCAGCTCATAGCCGACGAATCGCCGGCCGTGCAGCGCGCAAGCCACGGCAGTCGTGCCGCTGCCCATGAACGGGTCGAGCACGAGACCGCCGGGCGGGCAACTGGCCAGCACCATGCGCTCGATGATATGCAGCGGTTTCTGCGTCGGATGATCGACGCGTTCGGGGTCTTGCCGGTGCAATCGCGAGATCGACCACAGATCCTTGGGGTTGTATCCCAGTTCCAGCCACTTGCTGCCCTCGAAGATACGGCGCGAGCGCGCCTTCTTCGTCGCGGCGTCATACGGCACGCGCACGGCATCGAGGTCGAAGTAATAGTCCTTCGAGACCGCGAAAAAGCCGATGTTGTCGTGTACCGACGAGAACCGCCGGGTGCTGCCGCCCATGCTGGGCACGCGGCGATCCCAGATGATCTCGTTGATCATCAGCATGCGCTGCTTCAGAAACACGAACAACTCGGGGGCGTATTGCCACGTGCAGAACAGGTAGAGCGAGCCGCGCGGCGCGAGCTTCGGAATCGCCGCTTCGAGCCAGCCGTACGTCCAGCCGAGGAAGTCCTCGCCGGAGCGTTTGTCGGAGTCGTTGCCGTAGTCCTTGCCGAGCCCGTAAGGCGGATCGGCAAGAATCAGGTCGACGCTGCCGTCTTCCAGTTCGTGCAAGTGTTGCAGGAAGTCGGCATGACGCAATGTGATGTCGCCCGGCGCCCAACGCGCGCGCAACTCGCCGGCCGCTTCCATGGCCTCGAGACGTGCGGCGGCGGCTTCGGTGGCGTCCACGGGACGCCCGGCCCCGAGGATGTCATTTTGTGCCTTGCGATCAGTCAGATCGGTCATGCTGGTTCTGGTGTCCTTTCCCGACGTTCCCGACCTGGGGAACTAGGGATATTCGATCAAGGGATCAGTGGGCGTCTCGCAGCGCCGCTTATGTGCCTTCAGGCGCCGGCTTGGCCAGCGCCATCACGGTGTGCATGTCCTTGTCGCCGCGTCCCGAGAGATTGACCAGCACGATCTGGTCGCTCGGCAGCGTCGGCGCCAACTTGCACGCATAAGCGAGCGCATGGCTCGACTCCAGTGCCGGGATGATGCCCTCGATCCGGCAGCAGTCATGGAACGCCTGAAGGGCTTGCGTATCGGTAATGCCCACGTACTCGGCGCGCTTGATGTCGTGCAGCCAGGCGTGCTCAGGGCCAACGCCCGGGTAGTCCAGACCCGCCGAGATCGAGTGCGTCTCGGTGATCTGCCCGTTGGCGTCCTGCAGCAAATAGGTGCGATTGCCGTGCAGCACGCCGGGCGTGCCACCGATAATCGACGCTGCATGACGGCCCGTCTCGATGCCATCGCCCGCCGCTTCCACGCCCACGAGCTTCACGTCCGGCACATCGATGTACGGATAGAAGATGCCCATGGCGTTCGAGCCGCCGCCCACGCAAGCGAGCACGTAGTCCGGCTGACGACCGGCCAGCTCAGGCATCTGCACCTTGCACTCTTCGCCGATCACGCTTTGGAAATCGCGCACGAGCATCGGGTACGGATGCGGTCCGGCCACCGTACCGATGATGTAGAACGTGCTCTCGACGTTCGTCACCCAATCGCGCATGGCTTCATTGAGCGCGTCCTTGAGCGTTTTCGAACCCGATTCCACGGGCACCACGGTCGCACCGAGCAGTTGCATGCGGTAGACATTGGCCGCCTGACGCTTGACGTCTTCCGCGCCCATGTAGACCACGCACTCCATGCCGAAGCGCGCGGCGATGGTCGCGGTGGCCACGCCGTGCTGCCCCGCGCCGGTCTCTGCAATCACACGGCGCTTGCCCATGCGACGCGCGAGCAGCGCCTGCCCGATTACGTTGTTCACCTTGTGCGCGCCGGTGTGGTTCAGGTCCTCACGCTTGAGGTAGACCTGCGCACCGCCCAGCTCGCGGCTCCAACGCTTGGCGTGATAGATCGGCGACGGACGGCCGACGTAGTGCTTCAGTTCGTAATGAAATTCGTCGAGGAAGGCCGGATCCTGCTGATACTTGGCATACGCCTCGCGCAGTTCGTCGAGCGCGTGAATCAGCGTCTCGGCCACAAAGACACCGCCGTACTGGCCGAAATGGCCGTGGGCGTCAGGTAAATCGTACATGGTCGTCACTCTTCGCATTACCGGTGAGCGGCCCTTGGCGGGCGCCCCGGCGGGTTTGCTTATTCAGCGTCGGCAGCACGCACTGCGTGCACGAACGCCGTCATGCGGGCGTGATCTTTCACGCCCCGCGACGCCTCCACACCGCTCGACACGTCGACGGCGTATGGCGTCACCCGGCCGATGGCTTCAGCAACGTTGTGTGCGTTCAAGCCACCACTCAAAACGGCCCGACGCGCGATGTCTTTTGGAATAAGTGACCAATCGAAAACCTTTCCTCCACCGCCATAGCCCTCAACCAGGGCGTCGAGCAAGATGCCTTGCGCGGCGGTGTATGCGTTGGCGAATTGTAGCAAATCGCCACTGTCTTTCGTCTCCGGACCAATACGCATGGCGCGCATGTACGGACGGTTGCCTGCCGCCACCGACAACGTCGCGCATTGCGCCGGCGTCTCGTCGCCGTGGAACTGCAGCGTCGTGAGCGGTACTGCCTCGACAGTACGTGCGATCTCATCCGCCGTCACATTGACGAACAGCCCGACCAGACTCACGTAAGGCGGCACCCGGCGGGCCAGTTCGGCCGCACGCGCCAGATCCACGTAGCGCGGGCTCGGCGGATAGAACACAAGCCCGATGGCGTCGACCCCCAGCGCCACGGCGTGATCGATGTCAGCCGGCTGCGACAGGCCGCAAATCTTGATTCGGGTACGCGTTTTCATGAAGTTGCCCAGGGCATCGGGAATGGCCATGCGGCCCAGTTGGGCTCGGGCACGGCGAAGCGCTCAGGATACCCCACGCGCGCCAGATACAAGCCGTCCGGCATGAACGTCGGGGCGGCCTGACGGCGGTCGAGACTCGCGAGCACCTCAGTCATCCAGCTCGCGGGCTGACGCCCCCGGCCGATGGCGACCAGACACCCCATGATGTTGCGCACCATGTGATGCAGAAACGCGCTCGCCCGAAAGCGGAACACAAAGAAATGGCCCTGCTGCTCGATGTCGATGGCGTAGAGATGCTTCACCGGCGTCTTGGCCTGACACTCGGACGACCGGAACGCCGAGAAGTCATGCTCGCCGACCAGCGCCTGACCGGCGACGCGCATCGCGTCGAGGTCGAGCGGCGTGTGCAGCCAGCCGCACCGGCCTTCAAGCAAGGGCGAACGCACGGGATGCACATAGAGCACATAAAAGTACGTGCGCTCGAAGGCCGTGAACCGCGCATGGAAGTCGTCGGGCATCGCTTGCGCCCATTGCACGGCGACCGTCTTGGGCAGAAACGCATTGACGCCTCGCACCCACGAGAACATTGCGCGATCCAGTTCGGTGTCGAAATGCGCCACCTGACCGATGCCATGCACGCCGGTGTCGGTACGCCCTGCCACCGTCGTGGGCAGCGCTACGCCGCCGAACTCCCGCAACGCGGCCTCGAGCGCTTGTTGCACGGTATTGCCGTGCGGCTGCGATTGCCAGCCGGAGAACGCCGTGCCGTCGTAATGGATGCCCAGTGCAATTCGCATATGAAAAAGAAAAACGGGCGCCCAACCTGCGAGCGCCCCAAACTACGGTCAATCAGTGGTGTGATCGTCGGTGTGCCGTGGCGTCACTTGCCAAGCTCGGCCAGCCGTGTGCGGGCGACAGACTGCTGCGCAGCGTCTCCCCCGGCAATCACTTCTTCGAGCAGTTCGCGCGCGCCGTCATCGTCGCCGATGGTCTGGTACGCAGCGGCCAGTTCGAGTTTCGTATGGAATTCGTCCGGCACGTCCGGCATGGCGGGCGTAGCGGACGGTGCGGCCGCTGGCGCTTGCGGCGTCGGCACGATTTGCGGCACCTGCGGCGCAGCGGGTTCAGCCGCGAATGGCGTTTGCGGCGGCGTCGAATCCAGCGTGTCGTGCTCAATCAACGCTTCCGTACCGGTGTCGACCGGCAGCGTCGGTGCGCTGACGAACGCCGGCGCTGCCTGCGCCTCGTCGCCCTTCAGATCGAGGCTGAAGTCCGACAGATCGAACGACAGCGGCTTGAGCGAAGGCGCTTCGTGCGCGGCATCCGCATAGCTGCGCGGTGCCTCGGGGGTGCTGCGCGCCTGCTCCATCGCGGCGTCGAAGTCAGCGTCGCTCAGTTCGGGATAGCCGTCATCCGCATCGTGCTCGCCACTCTCTTCGCCCTCTTCGGCTGCGCTGGCTTGCTGATGAATCGGGTCATCTTGCGGCGCCATCTTGAACTGCACCGAACCCAGGCCCTTGCTCAGGGACGGCAAAGCATCGCTCGAAATCGTGCCCACATGGGCGGCCTGTCCCGGAATCGCCAGATCCAGATCGCCCAGCATGCCTGCCACGCCGCCGTCAGGCGTCGCGTCTGCAAGAGGCTCGATGGTTGTCTCCGGCGCGGACGGTGTGGCGGGAGTCGGCTCAGGTTGCGACGCCTGCGTGGCCGCCACGCCACCGATCGCTGCCGCAGCGCCCAACGCTTCGAGCGCGGACAAGCTGGCGGCCGCCTGATCGTCGTGAGCGGTGTGAGCGTCATGAGTGGCGGGCGTCTCACCAGCCTCCCCGGCTTGCTCGGCGAACGCGGCATCCCAATCGATTTCCGGGTCGCTGACAGCCTCCGGCGCCGTTTCCGGTACGTGGGCCGCCGCCGAGTCGACGAGCGGCTCAGCGGCCATTCCTGACGATTGCGCGGCCAACGGCGACTCGTCCGGAACGTCAGCATGCTGCGGGGTCTCGGCTAGCGCGTCGCTCGAGTGCAATGGCTCGGCATCCCACGCCTGCGGCACGTTGGCTTCTGCTGACACCGGGTCCGGCTGAGCCTCGTCGGCAGCAGCAACGCTGTCGTCCGACGCCGGCCACGTGTCGTCGGCCGTCGGATGCAGATGTTCGTCGGCTTCCGCCTGATTGGCCGCATACAGCGCCGCAGCGCCAACGGCACCGGCAGCCGCCACGGCACCCGCCGTTGCCACGCCGGGCGATGTCGGCTCGGCACCTTGCGGGCCGTCGTGCGGTGTGTCCTGTCCGGTGTGACCGTCGCGTCCATCATCGTACGGCCCCGGCTGTCCGACCGGTGCCTCGGCACGACGGCGGCGCATCAGCCACCACAGGCCGAGCAACACCACCAGCGCGCCAGCCCCCGGCAACACATACGGATTCTGGGTCACGGCACGCCAATTCATGGCGGCATTCGGCGTGGGCTTCGACTCGGCTGTCGGTGCGCTGGCGGCAGACGCCGCTGCGACCTCGCTAGCCGGTGCTGCCACCGTTGCCGTGGCGTCCGACGCCGTCGTGCCCGCCGACGCTGCGGATGCGGTATCGGTAGCCGCAGCCTCCGATGCCACGGCCGCCGTACCGTTGTCGTTGCTTGCGTCCTTAGCTGCGTCCTTGGCCGTATTCGGTGCCGCTGCGGCAGCCGCAGCCGCCGCTTGAGTCGTTGTCTTGCCGTCGGCCGATTTCGCCGTCTTGTCCTGTGCCGTCGCGCCGGAAGCGGCGGCGGCCTGCCCCTCCAGATTGGCGACCGCCTGATTCTTCATCGCCAACAACTTCTGGAGATCTGCTACGTTCTTCTGCAACTCATTCACCCTGCCCTGAGCCTCGGCCTGCGCCTTGCCCTGAGCGATTTGCTCTTCCTCGCTGCCGCCGGTGCGCCCGGCTGTGCCGCCCGCCCCACCCTTGCCGGGTCGCGACAGCTTCAATTCATCGCGCGTGGCGGGGGCAGCGGCTTCCGGTGCCTTGCCCGCTTCGATCGCGCCCTGTGCACTGCGGCCACCGGCCGGTGCTGCCTGCTGCGCCGTCGATTCGGCCAGCCGCGCGCGATACGCGTCAAACTGCTCCCGCGCGGAAGACACGAACTGGCGTGCCTGCGCGGGAGGAATACTTTGCACCTGTGCATCGGCCGGGCGCGTCAACGTCGCCCCCTGACGCAGCCGGTTCGGATCGTTGCCAATGAATGCCGAGCGGTTCGCCTCGAACAACGCTGTCATCATCTGCGCCAGCGTCGTGCCGCCCTCGCCGCCCGTGAGCTCACGAGCAATCGACGACAGCGAGTCACCCCGACCGACCTTGCGCGCCCCCTCGGCGGCCGCAGCCGACGCATTGCTGCCTGGCTGATCCGACGCTACCGGTGCAGGTGCTGGCGCCGGTGAAGGCGTGGGAGAGGGGGACGTGGCGGGCGCCGCGCTATTCGTCGTCGCCGCAGGCACGACGGCCTGCGGTTGCACGGCGCTGGCTTCCGGGATGGCGGACAGCGTGAGCGCGTTGGACTGTCGGCCGGTGCGCCATTCGAGCACCAGCAACAGATCGAGGAACGAAGTGCTGATCGGCTCGGCCGAGTCGACATGCACGAGATACGTGCCGCTATACCCCGCTTCGCGCCCACCGGTCGGGGTCACCGACACGGAGAGCTTCTCGAGCGTGGGGTCGTAGCGCAGACCGGCTTGCCTGAAGGCATCGCGCGGGGCGAGCTTCACCGACAATCCGTCGGCTTCGGCTTGAGACACATTGCCCAGCACGATCACGGCGCGCAACGGCTGCCCCGGACCCGAGCGCACTTGCTGCGGGCCGAACTCTGCTGCACCGGCATTGAGAAGCCCGAGGCTCCACAAGACGGCCGCCGCCGCACTCAGGCGAAACGAGTTACGGGACGAGTTTGCGCGCTTGCCGATCGAGTATTTCCGCACTGTGTCTTGTCTAGCCTGTCAGTCGTTTTTTTCACTGGCCGCCCCGACAAAATGGGGTGCCTCCCAAAGCGCGGACGGCGGCCTCGCGGGCCGCCGTTCTTCACGCCTTACCGATGCGCTCCGACGCTCAAGCGTCGAGCAGGATGCGCAGCATGCGACGCAGCGGTTCGGCTGCGCCCCACAACAGTTGATCGCCCACCGTGAATGCCGACAGGTACTCAGGACCCATCGACATCTTGCGCAGGCGGCCCACCGGAATGGTCATCGTGCCGGTCACGGCCGCAGGCGTCAAATCCGTCATCGACGCTTCACGCGTGTTCGGCACCACCTTCACCCAATCATTTGCCTGGCCGATGATGTCCGTCAGTTCATCTAACGGCACATCCTTCGTAAGCTTGATGGTCAGCGCCTGGCTGTGGCAACGCATCGCACCGACACGCACGCACAGACCGTCCACCGGAATGGCACGCGTACCCGGGAAGCCGTCGCCCAGACCCAGAATCTTGTTGGTCTCGGCCCCGCCCTTCCACTCTTCCTTCGACTGACCGTTGCCCAGATCCTTGTCGATCCAGGGAATCAGATTGCCGCCCAGCGGCACGCCGAATTGCTTGGTCTCGTCAGCGGTGAGCGCGTGCTGCTTGGCGAGCACCTTGCGGTCGATTTCGAGAATGGCCGCATGCGGATCGTCGAGCAGCGACTTGACTTCGGCGTTGATGCTGCCGAACTGCGTGAGCAACTCGCGCATGTGTTGTGCGCCGCCGCCCGATGCCGCCTGATACGTCATCGACGTCAGCCAGTCGACCAGACCATGCTGGAACAGGCCGCCCAGGCCCATCAGCATGCAGCTCACGGTGCAATTGCCGCCGATGAAGTTCTTGGTGCCCTTCGTCAGCGAATTCTTGATCACATCGAGATTGACCGGATCGAGGACGATGATGGCTTCGTCCTTCATGCGCAGCGTCGAGGCCGCGTCGATCCAATAGCCGTTCCATCCCGCCGCGCGCAGCTTCGGGAAGATCTCGGTTGTGTAGTCACCGCCCTGGCAGGTAATGATGATGTCGCATTTTTTCAGCTCGTTGACATCATTGGCGTCTTTCAGCGAAGTCTCGTTCTTCGCCATCGACGGGGCTTTACCGCCCGCGTTGCTGGTGCTGAAAAACACCGGCTCGATCAAAGCAAAGTCGTTCTCCTGTTGCATGCGCTGCATCAGAACCGAACCGACCATGCCCCGCCAACCTACCAGACCTACGGTTTTCATTTATCCACTCTCTTATCGTTGCAATTGCGCAGAGGGGCGTCTCACGACGCCCCGTCAACGTTATAGCGCGGCGACTACCGCCGCGCCCATTTCGCGCGTACCGACCTTGGTCGCGCCTTCCTGCCAGATGTCGGGCGTGCGCAAGCCTTGCGCCAGCACCTTCTTCACAGCGTTCTCCACACGGTCCGCCTGTTCCGCGCGGCCGAGCGTGTAACGCAGCATCATGGCAGCCGACAGGATCGTTGCCAACGGATTGGCCACGCCCTTGCCGGCGATATCGGGAGCCGAACCGTGCGACGGTTCGTACAACCCCTTGTTATTGGCATCCAGCGACGCCGACGGCAGCATGCCGATCGAGCCCGTCAGCATGGCGGCTTCATCCGAGAGAATATCGCCGAACATGTTGCCAGTCACCACCACGTCGAACTTCTTCGGTGCCTTGACCAGTTGCATCGCGGCGTTGTCGACGTACATATGCGACAGCTCGACCTCCGGATACTGCTTGGCGACCTCGATCATCGTGTCGCGCCACAGTTGCGAGGTCTCGAGCACGTTGGCCTTGTCGACCGAGCACAAACGCTTGTCGCGCTTGGCTGCCGCCTGAAATGCGACGTGCGCGATACGCTCCACTTCGGGCACGCTATAGCGCATGGTATCAAAACCTTCGCGCGCGCCCTCGAAAGCCCCATCCGGCGACTGGCGGAAACCCTTCGGCTGACCGAAATAGATGTCGCCATTCAACTCGCGAATGATCAGGATATCCAACCCTGCCACGATTTCCGGCTTCAGGCTCGACGCGTCGGCGAGTTCCTTGTAAAGAATGGCCGGACGGAAGTTGGCGAACAACTGAAGATGCTTGCGCAGTCCCAGAATCGCCTGCTCGGGACGCAGCGCGCGCTCAAGCGAATCGTACTTCCAGTCGCCCACGGCGCCGAACAGGATCGCGTCGGCTTCCTTCGCGAGCTTCAGCGTGGCTTCCGGCAGCGGATGACCCGACGCCTCGTACCCTGCACCGCCCACGGGGGCCTCTTCCAGCTCGAACTTTTCGCCAAGTGCGTTCAGCACATTGACGGCTTCCGTCACGATTTCGGGACCAATGCCGTCACCCGGCAACACAGCAATTTTCATGCAATCTCCTTGAATGCGCCTTGAGGGCTGGGGGCTCAGCCCGGCAAACGCGTTGCGAGCCACGGCTGCTTGACGAGCCGCTCCGCCTCGTAGGCGCGAATCTTGTCGGCGTGACGCAGCGTCAGGGCAATGTCGTCGAAACCGTTCAGCATGCAGTACTTGCGGAACGGTGCGATATCGAATTCATAAGCGCGGCCGTCCGACGTCACCACCGCCTGCTTGTCCAGATCGATGGTCAACTGATAGCCGTTGAACGCGGCCGTCTCGTTGAACAGGTGATCGACCTGCAGTTCGGACAGTGCGATCGGCAGCAGCCCGTTCTTGTAGCAGTTGTTGAAGAAGATGTCGGCAAAGCTCGGCGCAATCACGGCGCGAAAGCCGTATTGCTGCAATGCCCACGGCGCGTGCTCACGCGAGCTGCCGCAGCCGAAGTTCTTGCGCGCGAGCAGAACCGTCGCGCCCTGAAACCGCGGCTGATTCAGCACGAAGTTCGGGTTGAGCGGACGCCCGCTGCAATCCTGCCCCGGCTGACCGACATCGAGATAACGCCACTCGTCGAACAGGTTCTGGCCGAAGCCCGTGCGCTTGATCGACTTCAGGAATTGCTTGGGGATGATCGCGTCGGTATCGACGTTTTCGCGATCCAGCGGTGCCACCAACCCCGTATGGACAGTAAATTTTTCCATCACGAACCACCTGATCAAAACAGTTCGGCCACAGCCAACCCCGCAGAATCGGGGCCGTCAAAGCCGGAAATTTCGTGGGCGCGCGTGCGAGGCAATTGCCCCCGCGACACGCGCCGTCGCATCACTTCTTCGCGGCGTTCTCGAGGGCCGAGCCAGCGGCTTGGGTATCCTTGCCGAGGCCCGCCATCGTGTTGCACCCCGCCACACCCAGCACCAGCACCGCACCGATCAGCATCCACAGTTTCTTCATGATTTTTTCTCTGCCAAAGACGATGTCAAACGACGGTGAAACCGAGGGTGAAGCGTTAGATGAGGCGTCGCACGTCGACAAAGTGGCCTTCGATCGCAGCCGCTGCGGCCATCGCCGGGCTCACGAGGTGCGTACGCCCGCCTGCGCCCTGACGGCCTTCGAAGTTGCGGTTCGAGGTCGACGCGCAACGCTCACCCGGTTCCAGACGGTCGGCGTTCATCGCCAGACACATCGAGCAGCCCGGCTCGCGCCATTCGAAGCCCGCGGCCTTGAAGACCTGATCCAGCCCTTCCTGCTCCGCTTGATGCTTCACGAGGCCCGACCCCGGCACCACCATCGCCAGACGCACGTTCGACGCCACACGACGGCCGAGCTTCTTCACGACGTAAGCCGCTGCACGAATATCTTCGATGCGCGAGTTGGTGCACGAACCGATGAACACCTTGTCGACGTTGATGCTCGCCATCGGGGTGTTCGGCGCGAGCGCCATGTACTCGAGCGCGCGCTCCATGGCGCTGCGCTTGACCGGGTCTTTCTCTTTCTCGGGATCCGGCACACGGTCTTCGATGCTCACCACCATCTCCGGCGACGTGCCCCAGCTCACTTGCGGACGCAGCGCATTCGCATCGATCTCGACCACATGGTCGAACGCGGCGCCCGGATCGGTGTGGAACGTGCGCCAGTAGGCTTCGGCCTGCTGGAACTCCACACCCGAAGGCGCGAACGGACGGCCCTTCACGTAGTTGATCGTCGTGTCGTCCACCGCCACCAGACCGGCGCGCGCACCGGCCTCGATGGCCATGTTGCACACGGTCATGCGGCCTTCCATCGTCAGCGAACGAATGGCCGAGCCGGCGAATTCGATCGTGTAGCCCGTGCCGCCTGCCGTGCCGATCCGGCCGATGACAGCCAGCACGATGTCCTTGGCGGAGCAACCGCGCGGGAGCGTGCCTTCGACCTTCACGAGCATGTTCTTGCTCTTCTTCATGAGCAGCGTCTGCGTGGCGAGCGTGTGCTCGACTTCAGACGTGCCGATGCCGAACGCCAGCGCGCCAAACGCACCGTGCGTGGAGGTATGCGAGTCGCCGCAAACCACCGTCATGCCGGGCAACGTGGCGCCCTGCTCAGGGCCGATCACGTGCACGATGCCCTGACGGACGTCGTTCATCTTGAATTGGGTGATGCCGAAGTTGTCGCAGTTGGTGTCGAGCGTGTCGACCTGCAAACGCGAAATCGGGTCGGCAATGCCTTGCGTACGATCGGTCGTCGGCACGTTGTGGTCCGACACTGCGAGGTTGGCGGACAACCGCCAGACCGGACGCTGCGCGAGTTTTAGCCCCTCAAACGCCTGCGGACTGGTCACCTCGTGCAACAGGTGACGGTCGATGTAGAGCAACGTAGTGCCATCGTCCTCGGTATGCACGACATGTGCATCCCACAATTTGTCATACAGCGTCTGGGCCATGATAAAAACGCGGGGCTAAATATCGTTCTGAGAACAAATATCGTTCTGTGAACTTTTGATTATGCCATAGCGCTTTCGCGCCGGCGGAATACGAAATCCCCGGGAAACCGGGCGGTAAACGCACGATCAACCGGGGATTTGTGCGAATCACGGCAGCTTGTGCCGTGGCTTCGAATATAGCGCAACGAGGGCTCGTTGCGGGCCGCACCGCCTTGCCCATTCGGCAAGGTTGCGGTGCCGGCACGGCAAGCGGGGGCCGTGCCGGACGCCTCGACAGGCTTAACGCTTGTCGATCGGCGCGACTTCGCGCGGCGTGTGGCCGATGAACAGTTGACGCGGACGGCCGATCTTCTGATCCGGCTCGCCGATCATTTCGTTCCACTGCGCGATCCAGCCCACGGTACGTGCCAGAGCGAAGATGCAGGTGAACATCGACGTCGGGATACCCAGCGCGCGCTGCACGATACCCGAGTAGAAGTCGACGTTCGGGTACAGCTTGCGCGACACGAAGTATTCGTCTTCCAGGGCGATCTTCTCGAGTTGCATGGCCAGCTTGAACAGCGGGTCGTCGTGCAGGCCGAGTTCGTTGAGCACTTCGTAGCACGTCTCGCGCATCAGCTTCGCGCGCGGGTCGTAGTTCTTGTACACGCGGTGACCGAAGCCCATGAGCTTCACGCCCGAGTTCTTGTCCTTCACCTGCTTGATGAATTCGGGGATCTTTTCCGGCGAACCGATCTGCTCGAGCATGTTCAGTGCGGCTTCGTTCGCACCACCGTGCGCCGGGCCCCACAGACATGCGATACCGGCAGCGATACAGGCGAACGGATTTGCACCCGACGAACCGGCCAGGCGGACGGTCGACGTCGAAGCGTTCTGCTCGTGATCGGCGTGCAGGATCAGAATACGGTCGAGGGCGCGCACCAGCACGTCGTTGACTTCGTACTCTTCGCACGGGTTGGCGAACATCATGCGCATGAAGTTCGCGCTGTACGACAGGTCGTTACGCGGGTACACGAACGGCTGGCCGGTGCTGTACTTGAACGCCATGGCGACGAGCGTCGGCAGCTTGGCGATCAGACGGATGGCCGAGACTTCGCGGTGCGTCGGATTGTTGATGTCCAGCGAGTCGTGGTAGAACGCCGACAGGGCACCGACCGAACCGGTCAGCACAGCCATCGGGTGCGCGTCACGACGGAAACCACGGAAGAAGAAGTTCATCTGCTCGTGCACCATCGTGTGACGGGTCACGGTCTTGACGAACTCTTCCTTCTCCTGCGCATTCGGCAGTTCGCCCTTGAGCAGCAGGTACGAGGTCTCGAGGAAGTCGCAGTTGGTGGCCAACTGCTCGATCGGGTAACCGCGGTACAGCAGTTCGCCCTTGTCGCCATCAATGTAGGTGATGGCGGAATTGCACGACGCCGTCGACATAAAGCCCGGGTCGTACGTAAACTTGCCGGTCTGGCCGTACAGCTTGCGGATGTCGATTACATCCGGGCCCATCGTTCCCTGGTAAATCGGCAGTTCGACGCTGGGCGAACCGTCAGAGAAAGATAGGGTGGCTTTAACATCAGACGGAGTCATATCGCTTCCTCAAAAAAATACTTAAACCCCTACACGGCACGCAAAAGCGCCAGCAGGCGCCGCACGTCCGGCCCGTCCAGATCCGCCTCGGGCTCTTTACGCGCTAGCAGCAGATCCATCAAATCGTTGTCGCTCAAATCGAGCAGCTTCGTGAGTGCACCCACATCCTCGTCAGACATCGAGGCTTCGTACTTGGCGAAGAATCGTTCGAGGATAAGGTCGTTTTCCAGCAAACCGCGGCGTGCCCGCCAGCGCAGGCGGGCACGTTTGACCGGATCAGACTGGTGATTGATATCCGGCATGATCGATCGGTCAGACGGCGCGACGCACCATCAGCTCCTTGATCTTGCCGATTGCCTTCGTCGGGTTCAGACCCTTCGGGCACACGTCCACACAGTTCATGATCGTGTGGCAGCGGAACAGGCGGTACGGATCTTCCAGGTTGTCCAGACGCTCGCTGGTCGCCGTATCGCGGCTATCCGCAATGAAGCGGTAAGCCTGCAGAAGACCGGCCGGGCCGACGAACTTGTCCGGGTTCCACCAGAAGCTCGGGCACGACGTGGAGCACGATGCGCACAGAATACACTCGTACAGACCATCCAGCTCATCACGTTGCTCGGGCGACTGCAGACGCTCCTTCTCCGGTGCCGGCTCGGGGTTGATCAGGTACGGCTTGATCGAGTGGTACTGGTTGAAGAAGTGCGTCATGTCGACGATCAGATCGCGAATGACGGGCAGACCCGGCAGCGGCTTCAGCACGATCTTGTTCGGCAGATCGTTCATGTTGGTCAGGCAGGCCAGACCATTCTTGCCGTTGATGTTCATCGCGTCCGAACCGCACACGCCTTCACGGCATGAACGACGGAAAGCAATGCCTTCATCGATCTTCTTGAGCTTGACCAGGGCGTCGAGCAACATGCGCTCGTGACCGTCGAGTTCGACCTCGTAGGTCTGCATGTACGGTGCAGCGTCCTTGTCCGGATCGTAGCGGTAGACTTCGAAAATGCGTTTCATGATCTTGCGAATCCCTTAGAACGTCCGCGCCTTGGGCGGAACCGAGTCGACGGTCAGCGGCTTCAACTGCACCGGCTTGTAATCCAGACGGTTGCCTTCGGTGAAGAACAGCGAATGGCGCATCCAGTTGGCGTCGTCGCGCTCCGGATAGTCGCTATGCGCGTGCGCCCCACGGCTTTCCTTGCGGGCTTCGGCAGCGATCATGGTGGCCTTGGCCACTTCAATCAGGTTGTCGACTTCCAGCGCTTCCATACGCGCCGTGTTGAACACCTTCGACTTGTCCTTCAGGTGGACGTGCGACACGCGCTCGGCCACTTGCTTGATCTCGTCCACGCCTTCCTTGAGCAGATCCGAGGTACGGAACACGCCAGCGTGCTTCTGCATCGTTGCGCGGATATCGTTGGCGATGTCCTGTGCGTACTCGCCCGAGCTGGAGGCTTCCAGACGGCCCAGACGCGCCAGTGCGTTCTCGCCGGCATCGGCGGGCAGCGGCTTGTGGTCGCCGTGGTTCTTCACGAAGTCGACGATGTGGTTGCCGGCCGCGCGGCCGAACACCACCAGGTCGAGCAGCGAGTTCGTGCCCAGACGGTTCGCACCGTGGACCGACACGCACGAGCATTCGCCCACAGCGTAGAAACCGTTGACGGGGACCGACGAGCCGTCCTTCTGCAGGACGACCTGACCGTTGTAGTTCGTCGGAATACCGCCCATCTGGTAGTGAATGGTCGGCACGACCGGGATCGGTTCCTTGATCGCGTCGACGTTCGCAAACTTCAGTGCGATTTCGCGAATCGACGGCAGGCGCTTCATGATCGTCTCGGCACCGATGTGCGAGAGGTCGAGCAGCACGTAGTCGCCGTTCGGGCCGCAACCACGGCCTTCCTTGATTTCCTGGTCCATCGAACGCGACACGAAGTCACGCGGCGCCAGATCCTTCAGCGTCGGGGCATAGCGCTCCATGAAGCGCTCGCCGTTCGAGTTGCGCAGAATACCGCCTTCGCCGCGCACACCTTCGGTGATCAGCACGCCCGCGCCGGCCACGCCGGTCGGGTGGAATTGCCAGAATTCCATGTCTTCGAGCGGAATGCCCGCACGCGCGGCCATCCCCAGACCGTCACCGGTATTGATGAACGCGTTGGTCGAAGCGGCGTACACACGGCCGGCACCGCCGGTCGCGAACAACGTGCACTTGGCTTCGAGCAGGTAGACGTCGCCGGTTTCGAGTTCCAGCGCCGACACGCCGAGGACATCGCCCTCTTCGTTGCGGATCAGATCGAGCGCCATCCACTCCACGAAGAAGTGCGTCTTGGCTGCCACGTTCTGCTGATACAGCGTGTGCAGCAGCGCGTGACCGGTACGGTCAGCCGCCGCGCAAGCGCGCTGAACAGGCTTCTCGCCGTAGTTGGCCGTGTGGCCACCGAACGGGCGCTGGTAAATCGTGCCGTCCGGGTTACGGTCGAACGGCATGCCGAAGTGTTCCAGTTCGTAGACGGCGTTCGGTGCCTGACGGCACATGAACTCGATCGCGTCCTGGTCGCCGAGCCAGTCGGAACCCTTGATCGTGTCGTAGAAGTGGTAATGCCAGTTGTCTTCGCTCATGTTGCCAAGCGAAGCGCCAATGCCGCCCTGAGCGGCGACGGTATGCGAACGGGTGGGGAACACCTTGGACAGCACGGCGACCGACAGACCGGCCTTGGCCAGTTGCAGCGAAGCGCGCATGCCCGAACCACCTGCGCCCACGATGACTACGTCAAAGCGGCGGCGCGGCAGCGAATTTTTAATTGCAGCCATTCTTTACACTCTCCACAGAATCTGTGCGGCATAGCCGGCACAAGCCAGCAGCCAGACGATCGTCAGCGCGTACAGCGCCAGTCGCACACCGACGGGCTTGACGTAGTCCATCCAGATGTCGCGAATGCCGACCCACGCGTGATAGAACAACGCGAGCAGCGTCACGAACGTGGCCAACTTCATCCACTGATGCGCGAAGATGCCGGCCCAGCCTTCGTAGGAGAAATCCTTGGCGGTGAAGAACCACACCAGAAGGATCACGGTGTACACGGCCATGATGACCGCGGTCATACGTTGCGCAATCCAGTCGCGCAAACCGTAATGTGCGCCGACGACGAGGCGCTTCGAACCGATATTGTTCTGTGCCATCTTAGAACGCTCCGAACAGCTTGAGGGCGACGGCCAGCGTCAGCACCAGCGACACGGCCAGAACGACCACTGCCGAATTCTTACCGCCTTCCTTGCTCACTGCGTCGTGATTGAAGTCCATGCGCAGATGGCGCAAGCCAGCGCAGAAGTGGTGCAGGAAGCCCCACGACAGTGCCAGGATGACGAGTTTGACAAACCAGTTGGAGGCGATGCTTCGCAGAACGTCGAAGCTGAGTTCCGACGTGAGGCTCTGTTCGAACAAATAAAGTGCGAACGGCAACAGAAGGAACAAGATCACACCGCTAATACGGTGCAGAATGGAAACGATACCAGCCGGCGGGAGACGGTACGAGACAATCTGTCCGATACCGATATTCCTGTAGACTGGCCGCTCTTTTTTTACCACTTCAGCCATGCTAGACCCCATGTAGTTACATCAGCTCCGGATTTTAGCGCCGATTCTAGTGCGTTGCACCATACCGGTTCCAATGCTCCGGAAATTCCTGCCAACGGCGCACGACACGCCGCCCCTCATGCCTAGACTTTCAGGCACTCGCCGACCACGACGCCGGCTCGCCCCTGGGAAGTCGCCCTGCCCTCTCAACTCAATTCGTTCTGGTAATGATGTTCCGTGGTGACGTACCAGCCCCGGCGCACTTCCACCGGTTTGTCCCCGTAGGTGTAGGAAACTCGCTCCACACTCAACAGCGGGAACCCCTTCGGCACATTGAGCAGATCCGCAGTCATGTCGTCTGCGGCCACAGCGCGGACTTTTTCCACGGCGCGGATCATGCGGGTACCGAATTCGTCTTCGAACAGGCCGTACATCGGCCCCTTGTATTCATTGAGCCGCTCTGCCGTCAATCCACGGAACAGCGCGCCCGGCAGCCAGATTTCGTCGAGCACCGTCGGACGGTCCGAGAAATCCATCATGCGGCGAATAAGAATGACGCCATCACCGGCACGCAGATCGAGCTGACGTGCGATTTCCGCCGGTGCGCGCATACGGCGGCACTCGATCAGACGACTAGGCGGGTGATGGGGTTCGCCCGAATCGGGCGCAAGACGCAAAAACCGGAATTGCACCCGGTCTTCATGGTGAGTCGCAACGAACGTGCCGCGCCCCTGACGGCGCACCAGCAGATTCTCGGCGGCAAGCTCATCGATGGCTTTGCGCACCGTTCCCTGACTCACCTTATAGCGGGCGGCCAGATCGACTTCACTGGGAATGATTTCGCCGGGCTTCCATTCACCGGCTTGCAGGCTCTGGGTAATGAGCCCCTTGATCTGCTGGTACAGCGGGCTGAAGGTCGGCGACGCTCCTGCGGAAGCCGTACTCTGCGGGGCCTGAGCGGCCGGTGCGGCGTCGCGCGTGCTGTCCTGTCGCTGCGGGGCATCGACAGGCGGCGTAGTGTTGGATGTGTCGCGAACATTCGCATTCATGGCGGCGATTTGACCACAAATCAAGGCCTTCGTCCATCGAATAACAGCAATAATCCTATGTCTTATATAAGACATAAGATAGAGTTGACATTCGTTGTGACGGCTCCTACACTGACGCGGGCTAACAGGGGCCTGCAGCCGCAGCACGGCAATCATATAAGAGAGCCTGGTGCTTCGCACTCATCGACGGCAGCACACCCCGCAGCCCGCAAGCTTCCGTAGGTCAAGGAATTTTAGAAGCTTCATGTGACGCGGCGCTGTCAGCCTGGCAAAAAAAAGCCACCCGGACGGCGAGCTTACCTTAAGCTTCGCAGGAATTTGTACACGTCTGGAGAGATTCTCATGGCAAAACCCGCAATGCGTGTCGCCGTCACCGGCGCCGCTGGCCAAATCGGCTACTCCCTGCTGTTCCGCATCGCCAATGGCGACATGCTCGGCAAGGATCAGCCCGTCATCCTGCAACTGCTCGACCTCCCGCAAGCTCAAGCCGCCGTCAAGGGCGTCGTGATGGAGCTGGAAGACTGCGCATTCCCGCTGCTCGCCGGCGTGGTCGTGACCGACGACCCGAAGGTCGCCTTCAAGGATGCCGACGTCGCCCTGCTGGTTGGTGCCCGTCCGCGCTCGAAGGGCATGGAGCGCAAGGATCTGCTCGAAGCCAACGGCGCAATCTTCACGGTGCAAGGCAAGGCCCTAGACGAAGTCGCCAAGCGCGACGTCAAGGTGCTGGTCGTTGGCAACCCGGCCAACACCAATGCCTACATCGCCATGAAGTCGGCCCCGAATCTGCCGAAGGAAAACTTCACCGCGATGCTGCGTCTGGATCACAACCGTGCCCTGTCGCAAATCGCCGCCAAGACCGGCAAGCCGGTCGCCAGCATCGAAAAGCTGGCCGTGTGGGGCAACCACTCGCCGACGATGTACGCCGACTACCGTTTCGCCACGATCGACGGCCAGAACGTGAAGTCGCTGATCAACGACGACGTGTGGAACAACGACGTGTTCCTGCCGACCGTTGGCAAGCGCGGCGCCGCCATCATCGAAGCCCGTGGTCTGTCGTCGGCCGCTTCGGCTGCCAACGCTGCCATCGACCACATCCATGACTGGGTGCTGGGCACGAACGGCAAGTGGGTCACGATGGGTATCCCGTCGGACGGCTCGTACGGCATTCCGCAAGACGTGATCTATGGCGTGCCGGTGACCTGCGAAAACGGTAAATATAAGCGCGTGGAAGGCCTCGAAATCGACGCCTACTCGCGTGAAAAGATGAACATCACGCTGAACGAACTCGAAGAAGAGCGCGCCGGCGTGGCACATCTGCTGGGCTAATCCCCCGGGGACTCGGCCCCTTGCGACGCCAAAAGCGTCGCAAGGGGTCGAAACTGCGCCGGCGGCTTACCCCCAGTGCCGGCGCAACCACCCCGAAAGAGGGAACGTTTCCCGCAGTCATCGTGTCGACCAGAGCAATGAACGAAGTGACGACATTTTGCGCAGAAGACCGCGCCGTCTATCGCGCTATGACCCTGGCAACGCCCCAAGCAATACCCAGAATACCGAGCGACTTCTTGGCCAAGCGAATGCAACGCCTCTCTGCCGCACAAAACGCACCGTACCGGGCGACCGGCGTGTGCGTGGTGCCTGCGGCGACCGTGCAATGCAGCATTTCACGCCCCACTCAGCGTTTGCTTCGCCAAGTCTCCCGCCCGGTGCGCATCATGACCGTCCTGCACGACGGCGACATGAGTCCGCGCACTCCGATCCGGCCTGATGCCGAATTCCGCACCGCAACACATCATCCAGCGACGCCGGTTCATACCGCCGCCGCCCACGGTGCTTGGCTGAAAGGAATTGAAAAAATTTGTATGGTGACGCCGAACGACGCAGACTTCGTACGATAATCTGCGCTTTTGTCGCTCTCACCCATTGTTTGGAGGTTCACCATGAAAAAGCTTTGCCTGACCGCGTTGGTTGCCCTGTGTTCCGCCGCCATTGTGCCGGCCGCATTCGCCGCTGAGCCGGCCGCCACGACGGCCAAGAAGCCCGCGCCGAAGAAGAAGGCACCGGCCAAGAAGAAAGCGACGGTTGCCGCAGCACCGGCCCAACCGGATGAAGGCTCGGAGCAATGGAGCTGCAAGGAAAACCAGAAGCTGTTCATCAAGGGCGACATGAAGCGTGACCAGGTCCTCACGATGTTCTGGGAAGGCCGTAACTACAAGCTGCCGCGTCAACAGACGACGACTGGCGCTGACCGTTTCTACGACGCAGCAAGCGGCATGGACCTGGTCGTGATCCCGGCCAAGGCTATGCTGTTCACGCACCGCGATGGTGGCAGCCGTCTGGCGGACGAATGCATGACGCAAGCGATGGCGGAGCAGAACAAGCTCGCCCCGACCCAATCGGTCGAACTGATCAAGGTGACGAACTGAGGTTCGCCCGGTTGACTCCGACATCGATCGCATGACGCGCCAGCCGCTTTCCTGCCATAGCTTCAGTCATACCTGCAGTACCCGGTACGCCGGACACTCGGCGCACTGGCGTCGCAGCGGGCACCCTCGAGAGTGCCCCCGCGACGCCGCCCCCCGCTAATCGCATCACCACCGCTTCGTTTTTCTGTATCACTCAAGGAAAGATCATGGCCCACAACCTCCACAAAACGCTTAAAGAGTTCAAACTCAGCGGCGACAAGAAAGGCAAGTTCTACTCACTGCCCCAACTGGGCAAAGCCCTGGGTGTGAATGTCGAACGCCTGCCGGTGTCGATCCGTATCGTGCTCGAGTCCGTGCTGCGCAACTGCGACGGCAAGAAAGTGACCGAAGAGCACGTCAAGCAATTGGCTAACTGGAAACCGACCGCCGATCGCGTAGACGAAATCCCGTTCGTCGTGGCACGCGTCGTGCTGCAGGATTTCACCGGTGTGCCGCTGCTGGCCGACCTGGCCGCCATGCGTAATGTCGCCGAGCGCCAGGGCAAGAACCCGAAGCGCATCGAGCCGCTCGTGCCGGTGGATCTGGTGGTTGACCACTCGGTCCAGATCGATCACTTCCGCGAGAAGAAGGCGCTCGACCTGAACATGAAGCTGGAATTCCAGCGCAATAACGAGCGCTACCAGTTCATGAAGTGGGGTATGCAGGCGTTCGACACGTTCGGCGTCGTGCAACCGGGCTACGGCATCGTGCACCAGGTGAACCTGGAATATCTGGCGCGTGGCGTGCACAAGAAGGACAACGTGTTCTACCCGGATACCCTGGTGGGTACCGACAGCCACACGACCATGATCAACGGTATCGGCGTGGTGGGCTGGGGTGTGGGCGGTATCGAAGCCGAAGCCGGCATGCTGGGTCAGCCGGTGTACTTCCTCACGCCTGACGTCGTCGGCGTGGAGCTGACGGGCCGTCTGCGCGAAGGCGTGACTGCCACCGATCTGGTGCTGACGATCACGGAAATGCTTCGCCGCGAGAAGGTCGTCGGCAAGTTCGTCGAATTCTTCGGCGAAGGCACCGCCAGCCTGGCGCTGCCGGACCGCGCCACCATCGCGAACATGGCACCGGAATACGGCGCCACGATGGGCTTCTTCCCGGTCGACGAAAAGACGATCGACTACTTCAAGGGCACGGGTCGCACCAAGAGCGAAATCGACGCCTTCGAATCGTACTTCAAGGCCCAGAAGCTGTTCGGCATTCCGAAGACGAACGACATCGACTACACGAAGACGCTCACGCTGGATCTGGGTTCGGTTGCGCCGTCGCTGGCCGGTCCGAAGCGTCCGCAAGACCGTATCGAAATCGGTAACGTGAAGTCGACCTTCAAGGATCTGTTCACGAAGCCGGTGGCCGAGAACGGTTTCAACAAGACCGAAGCGCAATTCGACACGACCTACAAGACCGACAGCGGCCTCGACGTGAAGAACGGCGACGTGCTGATCGCTGCCATTACGTCGTGCACGAACACGTCCAACCCGAGCGTGCTGCTTGCTGCCGGTCTGCTGGCCAAGAAGGCCGTGGAAGCCGGCCTGAAGGTCGCACCGCACATCAAGACGTCGCTCGCCCCGGGAAGCCGCGTGGTGACCGAGTACCTCGAAGCAGCCGGCCTGCTGCCGTACCTCGAGAAGCTGGGCTTCGGCGTGACGGCCTACGGCTGCACGACCTGTATCGGTAACGCTGGCGATCTGACGGCCGAACTCAACGACACGATCGTGAAGAACGATCTGGTCGCCTCTGCCGTGCTCTCGGGCAACCGTAACTTCGAAGCGCGTATTCACCCGAACATCCGCGCCAACTTCCTGGCATCGCCCCCGCTGGTCGTGGCCTACGCCATCGCCGGCAATGTGACGCGCGACCTGATGACCGAGCCGGTTGGCAAGGGCAAGGGCGGCCGCGAAATCTTCCTGGGCGACATCTGGCCGACCAGCGAAGAAATCCACAAGCTGATGAAGTTCGCGATGAACGCGAAGGTCTTCAAGACCAACTACGACTCGGTCAAGGAACCGAGCCCGCTGTGGGCCAAGATCAAGGGCTCGAAGGGCCAGGTCTACGATTGGCCGACGTCGACGTACATCGCCGAACCGCCGTTCTTCGACGGCTTCTCGATGGACCCGAAGGTCGACATCGAGCCGATCCATGGCGCACGTGCGCTGGGCGTGTTTGGTGACTCGGTCACGACCGACCACATCAGCCCGGCCGGTTCGATCAAGGAAACGTCGCCGGCAGGCAAGTGGCTGCTGGAAAACGGCGTGCTCAAGGCCGACTTCAACAGCTACGGCTCGCGTCGTGGCAACCACGAAGTGATGATGCGCGGCACGTTCGCCAACGTCCGTATCAAGAACCTGATGATCCCGGCGAAGGACGACGGTTCGCGCGTTGAAGGCGGCCTGACGATTCACCAGCCGAGCGGCGAACAACTGTCGATCTATGACGCCGCCATGAAGTACGTCGGCGACAACACCCCGACGGTGGTGTTCGGTGGTGAAGAGTACGGCACGGGTTCGTCGCGTGACTGGGCAGCCAAGGGCACGCAACTGCTGGGCGTGAAGGCGGTCATCGCTCGTTCGTTCGAGCGTATCCACCGTTCGAACCTGGTCGGCATGGGCGTGCTGCCCCTGCAGTTCAAGGGCTCGGACAGCGCACAGTCGCTGGGCATCACGGGCGAAGAGACGTTCGACATCGAAGGTCTGAGCGCCGACATCAAGCCGCAACAAGATGTCACGCTGGTGATCCATCGCAAGAACGGCGAAACGCAAAAGGTCGAAGTCCTGCTGCGTATCGACACGCCGATCGAAGTGGATTACTACAAGCACGGCGGTATCCTGCCGTTCGTGCTGCGTCAACTGCTCGCCGCTGCCTGATTGGCGGTTCGGTAGTGACTCAAGCCGCCGGATGACGATCTGTCGTCCGGTGGCAAGCAAAACCCGGCCTCGCGCCGGGTTTTGTCGTTTTGGACCATGCGCGCTCGCCGGGCCTCTTCCCCGACCTTGTCATGTCCGAAAATGACTAGCGCCACCCCCGCCTCGCGCGTAGAGTGACAGCCATGTTCTCCGCCCCCGCCCTGCCGGTCCCCCGCTCATGACGCTCGATCCCGAAGTCTGCTACAAGGCCGTGAGTGCCCGCGACCGGCGTTTTGACGGCTGGTTCTTCGTCGGCGTGTCGTCCACCGGCATCTACTGCCGGCCAGTCTGCAACGTGCGCACGCCACGCTTCGAAAACTGCTCGTTCTACGGCAGCGCCGCCGCCGCCGAGAAGGCAGGCTTTCGTCCTTGCCTGAAGTGTCGCCCCGAACTCGCCCCCGGCGGCGCGCGTTTCGACGCCACCCGCGAACTCGCTGACGCCGCGGCCGCCATGATCGACGAAGGCTTCCTCAACTGCGCCGGGCTCCCGGCGCTCGCCGCCCGCATCGGCATCACCGAGCGCCATCTGCGCCGCATTTTTGCCGACGAATTCGGTGTCTCGCCCGTCGAATACGCGCAGACGCAACGACTGCTGCTCGCCAAGCGCCTGCTCACCGACACGGCCCTACCGGTCACCGAGGTCGCTCTCGCCTCCGGCTTCGGCAGCGTTCGACGCTTCAACGGCCTGTTCAAGACCCGTTACGGCTTCGCCCCCGGCCGACTGCGCCTGAATGCTCGCCACGCCGCCCTGCCCGACGGCGATCTCGTATTCCAGCTCGCCTACCGCCCGCCCTTCGCCTGGCACGCGCTCCTCGACTTCCTGGGCGACCGGGCGATTGAAGGCGTCGAACAACGCGAGGGCGACGTCTACACGCGAACGCTGAGCATCGAGCGGCAAGATGGGCGAACCGTCGCCGGATGGTGCCGCATCACGCCGCTACCGGATCGCCACGCGTTACAGGTCACGCTCCCCCCCGCGCTGGCTGGCAGCGTGCCCCAGGTGCTGGGCAAGCTTCGCCATCTGTTCGATCTCGGCGCCCGTCCGGACGTCATCGACGCGCATCTCGGCTCACTCGCCACGGCTACACCGGGCCTGCGCGTGCCGGGTGCCGTCGACGGCTTCGAGATCGCCGTGCGCGCCGTCGTCGGCCAGCAGATCACCGTCAAGGGCGCGAGACGCCTGCTCGGCCGCCTCGCGCAGCGCTTCGGCACGCCGCTGCCTGCGCCGGTGCACGGGTTGACGCACACGTTCCCCAGCGCCGCGCAATTGCTCGCCGTGCCGGCCGAGTCGTTGGGCGAAGCCGGTATCATTCGGAGTCGAATCGCCGCCATTCACGGGGTCGCACAGGCGATCGTCGATGGCCGCCTGCGGCTTGATCCACTAGCGCCGCTGGAGGCGACCGTAGAGGCGCTGCTCGCGATCAAGGGCATTGGTCCCTGGACGGCGCAGTACATTGCCATGCGTGCCCTTGGCTCGCCCGATGCCATGCCCGTTGACGATCTGGTGCTACGTCAGGCGCTGGGGGCAGCCAGCGGAAGTGCCGTCGCCGCGCGTGCGGCCCAATGGGCGCCGTGGCGCGCTTACGCCGCGCTGCACATCTGGCGAGCGGCGTCGCAAGGACCGGCAGGCCAGCCGGTCGAGACTTTGCAGGAGGTGTGTGCATGATCCGTTACGAAGCGTATTACGACAGCCCGCTGGGCGAGATGCTGCTCGTCGCAAACGGCGACGCGCTCACCGGCGTGTATTTCTCGCATCAGAAGTACTTTCCGCAAGAGGGGGACGTGCGTCGCGATGGCGACGACATTGCCGTCCTTAACGACGCAAAGCGTCAACTCGACGAGTATTTTCACGAAGGACGACGTACGTTCGAGTTAGCGCTAGCCCCCGAAGGCACGCCGTTTCAGCAAAGCGTCTGGGCAGAGCTGCGCCGCATTCCTTTCGGCGAAACACGCAGTTATGGCGACCTCGCCCACGCGCTGGGTGACGCGAACAAGTCGCGCGCGGTCGGCGCCGCCAACGGGCGGAATCCGATAACGATCATCGTCCCGTGCCACCGCGTGATTGGCGCAGACGGCACCCTCACCGGCTATGCCAGCGGTGTCGAGCGCAAGCTCGCGTTGCTCTCGCTCGAAGGCGCTGCGCTGGCCTCGGCCACGGGAACGGGAGTGGAGGCAGGCATCGGGGCGACGCGTCGCACGCGACTGTCCGCACCGGCCAATCTCGCGTTCGATTTCTGACGGCATTCGCCTGCTGACGCAGTGACGTCGCCCGGGCGCAATACCCCGGGTCGACGCGATTGATGAGTGCGTCCCATCAATCGCGTTCACGCATGCCGTACAATCGTGAGTTCATGTATTTCTGCTTTGCACGACTATGCGCTCACGCACCGCCAAACGACTGACTCCCGACGCCGAAAAACTGGTCGGCCACGCGCTTGCGCTCGCCGCCTCCGGTAGCCGTATCGAAGACCGTTTCTGGGAGGCCCAGCTCGACACGTTGCTCACGCGCGTGCTGCGCACCGGCAACCAGCCGGCCATCGACGCGGCGCTCGATCACCTTCAGGCCAATCACAGCGAGGCCTATGGCGCGCTGGCCGACCTGATCGAATCGCAAAGCGAATCCGCCGAACCCGAGGCCGAAGATCAGGTGTGGGACGGTCTGCTCGTCGCCATCCCGATCCTGGCCTGGACGCGTTACGCGATCCCCTCCGGTCCGGTGAAGAACGACGCGCTCATGCCCGTTCGCGCGCATCTGCACGCCCATGTGCTGGCCGAATCCGCACGCGTGGCGATCTCGCCGTATCTGTACAGCATCGACCAACTGCCGCGCACGCATTGCGAATCGTGGAAAGTCACGCAGCAACTCGTGCGTGCCGCGGTCGACAGCGCAGAAGTCAAACAGCCCGGCACCGACCTGCCGGAGACGGCCCCGATTCTGGCCGATCCGCGCTTTTTGCTGGCGGCCGTCACGGTGCCCAAGGGCGCACCGATGTTCCGCTGGCAGGAAGACGGCGCACGTCACGCGGAGCGCGGCCAATGCCAGGAGGCATGGTCGGCTCAAGGCGGGCCGAATCTGAATGCGTTGCTGCCGGGTTGCGAAATCGAGTGTCTGCTGCCCGACGCGTATTACGCCAGTTGCCGCGAGGCAGACGAGCGCATCCGTCCGCACACGATCCGCACGGCATTGCGCTATCTCGAAGACGTACTGACGCTCACCCCGCCCGAGTTGCGCGCCGTCGTGGCCGGCTTCGGCGAACAGAACATCGATGAGTACCGCATCGGTTTCACGCAACGAGGCAGCAACGATGTCATCTATGGTGTCGTGTGGCCGCTGTACGGTCGCGAGAATGGCGAAGTCGAAGGCGGTACGCTTGACGAAGTCACCGACCTGCTCAAGTCCTGCGGCGTGACCGAGATTCGCAAGCATCCGGGCCGTTTCGATCCGGAGTATTGCGACGATTGCGGCGTGCCGTTGTATCCGGACCCTGTGGGCGAAATTGTCCATGCGGAAATGCCGGAAGACGCCGAACCGAACCGTCCGCACTTCCACTGATCGCCAGCGCGCCGCACTGACGCGCATCGACAGTAAGAAGACGATGAAAAAATGGCCGTGCGTTATCAGCGCACGGCCATTTTTCTTGATGTGAAGCGCCGGGCTATTACCGTTTAGCCCGATAACGCTGACGGCAGCGAAACCGGCGGCAATGTCACGACGCACCGATGCAACCCGTGCCCCGACGCCAGATACTTGCGCTCGAACGGCGTGATGGGCGCAACGCTCGCCGCTTCCGGCGACCACGCTTCGACCACCGGACGCACTCCACTGAGCCACTCGACAGCGAGCGCGAATTCGTCGACGTAGATATCCCAGTTGCTTCGGCACTCCAGCACACCCCCGAGCGCCACTACCGTCGGGAACACGGCATGCGCATGCCAGCGTCGCGCAAGCTGACCGATCTTCGGCCACGGATTCGGATAGAGGATGTAGTGACGCGCCGGGCGAATGCCAGCGTCGAACAGTTGTCGCCAGAAGTCCACGAGATCCGCGCGCACCCACACGAAGTTCTCGGGCCACACACCGTCCCACCAATCTTTGCCGCGTACGATGCGGCTCTCTGATTGATCGATACCGATGACGAAGTGATCGGGAAATTGTGTCGCCAGTCGCAAGGTGCTTTCACCGACGCCGCATCCCGCATCGATGATCAACGGCGCAGCGCCGGCGGCGCGCCATGCGGCGATGGCGGCATCGAACGCGGCCGCGCTGTAGGCAGCCAGCGGCTTGCGAAATACCGCGTCGCGATGACGGTTCACGAGATCCGCCAGTTTGTCGTGCGGGCCGGTTTGAGCACTGTCGACAGTGCGTGAATTTGCGAACATGCGAAAAAAGAAAAACGCGGGACGTATCAGCGTATGGACGTATCCACTTATCGGGCACAGGAAGCGCGATACCTGAACACGCATCGCACGAATCGCTTGAAAAACCCCGAAATGCGCCGTTATTTGAGCGATTGCGCTGCCGCAGCAGATGACACAATGCGCCCCCTACCATCGCCGGACAGTTGCTGTACCTGCGAAATGCGCGAAGACATTGCCGCATCGGCGCGTCAGTCAGGCACGCATTGTAGCGCGCTGTAACTTTCGTGACGCGCTGCATGACGAGGGCTGGCTTACCGGGCGGCCGTCAGCCGCTTTTTTTCGGTTAAGATGGGAGTCGCTTTGCCGTCGATTTTCAAAATGCGGCCAAGCCTCTTCGCGAGCGGCGCGTGCCAACAACTCACACGATGAGTCATCGCATGCCCGCATTGCTCTGCAATGCTCAGGGTCTGTTCGCGTTAATGCCAGGCGCCCCCAAAAGGTACGAGGCCGGAATTAACGCGAGCAGATCCTTACGCCCCCGAGAATACGTCACAGAATGTCGAATCGATTTTTTCAACGCGCCGCAGGCGTCGTGTTGCGAGCCGTGCGCCAGGTCGCAGGTATCGCCGCCGTCGCCGCGCCGCTCTGTCTGTCGGCCTTCACTGCGCCCGCACAGGCCTTCACCCTCGAACAGCATCGCGCGCTGGTCGAGCAGCTTATCAACACGCGCCACGCCGATCCGCTCGTGGCCGATTGCGCCGCGCACGCCAGTTTCGTCGTTGCCACGTTGCCCGGCTACGAGAGTGTCGAGTATGGCGACACCGCCCTCGATCCGGAACATGCCAAGGTCGCGCCGTGGTCCGGTCCGTTCGACGATCGCAAGCAACGCGTTGACGTCACGCAGATGGTTGAACTCGACGGCGTCGGCAAACGCACCAACGGTCAGACGGACAACATCCACATTCGGTGTGGCTACGCCGATGGCCGCATGATGGGCTTCGATTTCACGTCGCCGCTGCCGCAGGTCGAGCAACCCGTGAAGCGGGCCGCGCGCAGCAATACGCGCGGCAAGGCGTCTCACGCGACGGCGAAGTCGGGTAAGCACAGCACCACGACCAAATCATCCGGCGGAAAGTCTTCGGCGAAGTCGTCATCGGCCAAGTCGAACAGCAGCACCACCAAAAAGAGCACGACGAAGAAGACGAACAACTGATCGCCGCAACGCGATCCGGTGCGCGAATAAAGCACGACGCATTGCGCGTCGTGCTTTGTTACGTCCCTACATGTCCGCAGGCACTCAGCGCTTTAGCGCTCAGGCATTGTCCGCCTGCATCTGCGACCAGATCGCCGCGAGCATCGATGCACCCAGCGCCGCACTTCGCGCACCGCTCCAGCCAACTTGCGCATCGGGACGATTCGCGTTGTCCTTGAACGGCATTTCCAACGTGAGCGACAAGCAGCCGAAACGGTGAGCAATCCACTTCGAGGCGAGCTTGAGCGACTCCGGACCGTGCTTGCCCGGCGGATAACCAAACTTGTCCTGAAAGTCGAGACTCGCGGCTTTCAGGCGCTCTCCGAACGCCTTCTCGCGTGCGAGAAC
>JARLJF010000146.1 GCA_031291335.1 Pandoraea sp.
ATGTCCGTGTCCGATCAACTCGTCGCCACGCGCGACACACGCGTGCACGAGCGCGGGGCAGTGATCGAGCAGCGACGTATTGACCACCACCCCGGCGGGCATCGACAGATCGTCGAACAGATCGAGACAGCGCCACGCACCCACGCGATTGCCGTATTCACGCCAACTGAAGTTGAGAACGTCCGGTTGCGGTGAGAGAGGGCCGAGGTTGGCGCCCATTCCCTCACCGAAGGCGAAGTGCTCCAGATTGAAGCCGAGATAGACCGCAAGGCGTGCGCCGTTGGGCCAGCGATAGGTGTCGCGCGCGGTGATCGGCAGATAGTCGAAGCGGTCGTGAGTACGCAGCGCGCCGAAGCGGGCGTCGGTGCTCGCGTAGTCGTCGCGTTCCGGAAGCGTCAGGGCAGAGGTCATCGGGTGTCGTCTTTGCCGAGCGAGGTCGCCAGGCGTGCCAGGGGTCAGGGGGCCATTCGTTCATCGTTCGTGCGGACGTTGTGAGCCGACTTGAAACACTAGCGCACCGCGACTGTGCGGGCGCGTTCCGAATTGGCGCAAAACGTATCGTCAACGAACGTCACAACCAATCGTTCGCAATTTCAATGCCAGATCGTCAACACGTTGCGATACGTATCGTGCTGGGCCATCGCGGCGAAATGTCGACGACGTGGCACGCCTCTTGCGTACGGCGTGAACATGCCCGGGCAATACCCGGTAACGGGACTGTGTTCGGTCCGCTCACGAATCGCTTCTGATGTTTCCTCACGGAGATTGCTCATGTCTGCATCTGTACGTTCCAACGCCGCCGGCACCTGCGACACCACGACGGTATCCGCCTCACCCCGCCGGCGTTGGCTCAAGGCCAGCGCGCTTGCGCTCGCGGCGGCCGGCATGACGTTCGTCAGTGCTTCCGGCTACGCGGCAGACACGATCAAGATCGGTCTCGTCACAGCGCTCTCCGGGCAATCGGCGCGCGCTGGTGAGGCGCTCACGCGAGGCATGACGATCGCCATCGACGAGATCAATGCGAGCGGCGGCGTACTCGGCGGTCGCAAGCTCGAGCTGGTGCGTCGCGACGACGAAGGCAACCCGGCGAAGGGGGTGCTCGCCGCACGTGAGCTGATCTACAAGGACAAGGTGGCCGTGCTGTTCGGCGGACTCGATACGCCGGTGTCGATGGCCATCGTGCCCATCGCCAATCAGGAAAAAGTGCCGTTCATGGGGCCGTGGGCGGCCGGCACGCCGATTACCCGCAACGGCGCCAATCCGAACTACGTATTTCGTGTGTCGGCGGTCGACGAAATCGTCGATAGCGCCATGGTCGAGCATGCGCAACAAACCTTCGGCGCGAAGAAGCTCGGTCTGATTCTCGTGAACAACCCGTGGGGCGAATCGAATGAGAAAGGCATCGTGGCGTCGCTGGCCGCGAAAGGCATGAAGCCCGCCGGGGTAGAGAAATTCGAAGCGAACGACGTGGACATCACGCCGCAGCTTGGCCGTCTCAAAGCCGCCGGAGCCGACACGTTGCTGATGGTCGGCAACGTCGGACCGTCCGCTCAGGTCGTGAAGTCGCTCGACCGTATGGGCTGGAAGGTGCCCGTCGTGTCGCACTGGGGCCCGGCGGGCGGGCGCTTCACCGAGCTGGCCGGCCCCAACGCAAGGGCCGTGCATTTCGTGCAGACGTATAGCTTCTTCGGTGCGACATCGCCGGTGAGCACGCGTGTCGTGGCTGCCCTCAAGGCGAAGTACTCCGACATCAAGGGCGTAGACGACATCACCCCGGCTGTCGGTGTGGCGAACGCCTACGACGCCATGCGTCTGACCGCACTCGCGATCGATAAGGCAGGCTCGACGAACGGCGATGCGATTCGCGGCGGTTTCTACAAGATCGATCGCTATGAAGGGCTCATCAAGACTTACGTGAAGCCCTTCAGCGACCAGCAGCACGACGCGCTGTCCGCGCAGGACTACGTGTGGGCGCAGTTCATCGACAACCGCATCGTTCCCGTGCCGGCAACGGGCGCGAAGGTCGCGGCGAAGTAAGTCACACGTCATCGGTATTGAGGGATGCCGCATGGCGGCATTCCGGAGGACATCTCATGCAATGGATCTCGGCGCTTGTCGCCGGCCTGGGCCTCGGCAGTATGTACGGCCTCATGGCGCTCGGCTTTCATCTGACCTTCGCCGTGAGCGCGACGGTCAACTTCGCGCAGGGTAGCTCGATGATGCTGGGCGCAGTGCTGGCGTACACGTTCGCACAGACGCTCGGCTGGCCCATGCCGCTGGCGATCGTCGCCGCGCTCGCGCTGTGTGCCGTCTATGGTCTGGTCGTCGAGCGGCTGGCGGTGCAACCGTTCGTGCGACGTGGGTCCAGCGCGTGGCTGATGGCGACCGTCGCGCTGGGCATCGTGCTCGATAACGTGGTCATGCTGACTTTCGGCACCGAGCCGCGCAGTCTGCCGTCGTCGCTGGCGCAAAGCTCGTTGCAGATCGGCGACGCGGGACTCGGCGTCTATCCGTTGCAACTGGTGATCCCGGTGGTCGGCCTCGCGCTCGCGGGTGTATTGCACTACGTGCTGCGACGCTCGCGTTGTGGCGTGGCCATGCTGGCCGTAGTGCAGAACCGCGACGCCGCGCGGCTCATGGGCATTCCCATTCAGCGCACCATCGCGGCCGCGTTCGCCGTGTCGACGCTGCTCGCGGGCGTTGCCGGTGTGCTGATCGCACCGCTGTTCAACGTGCAGGCGGACATGGGCACCGTGTTCGGCCTCAAGGCGTTTGCCGTGGCGATTCTCGGGGGACTCTCCAGCGCGTGGGGCGTGATGATCGCCGGTCTGTTGTTCGGCGTGAGTGAAGCGATGATTACCGCGACGCTTGGCTCGAGCTATACGCAAATCATCACATTCGGTCTGGTCATCGTGCTGTTGGCGATGCGTCCGGAAGGCATGTTCGGTCGCGCGGAGGTACGTAAGGTATGAGCGATTCTCCTTTGCGGCTGGCGTCGCATTCTGCCGAGTCCGGCGCGTCGCGCGCGACAACGCCACGAACGCGTGATGGCCTTGCACTGGCGACGATACTCGCGGCCGCGTTGCTCGCCATGGCGGGGGCCGCGTGTGTGGTGAACGGCTATTTCGTTGTGGTGATTGCGGGCGTGGCATTGCTCGCTATCTGCGGCGTGGGTTTGAATCTTCTGCTCGGACTGACGGGGCAAGTGTCGTTCGGGCACGTGGGCTTCTACGCGATCGGTGCGTACGCCGTGGCCATTCTGACGACGCAGGCAGGGTGGCCGTTCTGGCCCGCGTGGCTGGCGGGCGGCGTGATTGCTGCGCTAACCGGCGGGTTGCTGGCATTGCCCGCGCTGCGTGTGCGCGGACCGGGCCTTGCCATGGTGACGATTGCGTTCGGCTTCATCGTCGAACACGGTGCGGTGGAGTGGCGCGCGCTGACAGGCGGACAGAACGGATTGATGGGCGTGATGCCTCCGGGCGTTTTCGGTATCGCGGGAAGCGAGCGCGTGGTGGCTGTGGCTGCGCTGGCCGTGCTGGGCGTGGCGCTGTTGATCTATGCGCGCATCTCTCGTGGTGCTTGGGGCGCGGCGATGCGTGCCGTGCGCGATAGCGAGACGGCGGCGGCATCGATCGGCGTCAATCCGCTGGTCGTAAAGGCCGTCGCGTTCGCATTCTCGGCGGCGCTCGCCGGACTGGCGGGCGGCTTGTTCGCGCCGCTGCAAGGCATGGTGACGCCGGGCATGTTCTCGTTCCTCCAGTCACTTCTGTTCGTGCTGGTCGTGATGATCGGCGGCGCGGGCACGATTGCCGGGCCGCTCGTGGGTGCTGTGGTCGTCGGGTTGCTGCCCGAGTTGCTGGCAAGCCTCGAGAACTTGCGTCTGCTGTGTTTCGGTGTGTTGCTGCTGGTCGTGTTGTGGGGCGCACCCAATGGGGTGATCGGTGTTCTGGGGTCGTGGTGGAAGTCGTGTCGCCGGGCGCCACCGGAGGACATCGACGTCGGCACCGCGACGCCGCTCACGCTACCGGTGCTCGCGCAAGCGCAACGCAAGGGGCTCGCGGCGCAGGGTCTTGCGATGACCTTCGGCGGCGTGAAGGCGGTGGCCGATCTGTCGTTCGAATTGCCGGCGGCGCGCGTGACCAGTCTGATCGGCCCGAATGGTGCAGGCAAATCGACCGTCCTCAATATGCTGTCGGGCTTCTACCGTCCGCAGGCGGGCACGCGTGCGCTCGGTGGCGACGCGCTTTCCGCACGCGGGGCATGTGACAGCGCGCGACATGGGGTGGCGCGCACGTATCAAACGTCGCAACTGTTCGGCGGCATGAGCGTGCTGGATAACGTGACGCTCGCACTGAGCGCGGGTCGCCTCGGTGGTTTGCTCGGCGTTGCCCGCATGCGCAGCCAGACGCATCGCGACGCGGCAGCGGCTCTGCTGCGCGCGTGCGGCTATCACGGCGATGTGGAACTGATGGCGGCCGATCTCGCGCACGTCGATCGCCGTCTGGTGGAGATTGCCCGCGCATTGGCGACACGCCCCGCCGTGCTGCTGCTCGACGAACCGGCCGCGGGATTATCCACACAGGACAAGGACCAACTGGGCAAATTGCTGCGCGAGATCGCCGACAGCGGCGTGGCGGTCGGCCTCGTTGAACACGATATGTCGCTGGTGATGGGCGTGTCGGATGGCATTGTCGTGATCGATGCGGGACGTTTCCTCGCGCAGGGGTCGCCGACCGCCATTCGGCATGACGAGCGCGTGCGCCAGGCGTATCTCGGCGTGTCGGCAGCGGATGCTGGCAAGCCGCACGAACGTGCCGCCGCAACGACGCCGGAAGTGCTGGGTGTCGGCAAGCTCACGACGGGATACGGCGCCGCGCCCGTGCTGCATGACGTATCGATTCAGGTGCGCGAGGGCGAACTGGTCGCGTTGCTCGGTGCCAATGGGGCGGGCAAGTCGACACTCATGCGCGCGCTGGCGGGCCTGCATCGTCCGGTCAGTGGTGGCATCACGTTCGACGGACGCGACCTGTCCCGGCTGGACGCCGCCAGGATTGCCGCGCTGGGGGTGGTGCTGGTGCCCGAGGGGCGACAGGTATTCGCGGAACTGTCGGTGCTCGACAATCTTCGGCTCGGTGCGTTTCCGTGTGGGCGTCTGTCACGGGCGACGCTCGATGCACGCATCGCGCAGATGTTCGCGCGCTATCCGCGTTTGCAGGAGCGTCAGCATCAGCGCGCGGGTCTGCTCTCCGGTGGCGAGCAGCAGATGCTGGCGATTGCGCGCGCGCTGATGTCGGCCCCGCGTGTGTTGTTGCTCGACGAACCATCGCTCGGGTTGGCGCCAAAGGTCATCGCCGAATTGTTCGCGTCGCTCGATGCGTTACGCCGCGAATCGCTGTCGATGTTGCTCGTCGATCAAATGGCGGCGATGGCGTTGTCCATCGCCGATCGCGGATACGTGCTGGAAGAGGGACGCGTGAGCGTGACCGGTTCCGCGAGCGAACTGGCGGGCGATGCACGTCTGGCGGCGGCGTATCTCGGCGGACAACACGGGGCAGGAGCTGCCGCATGACGGCGCGAGACGACGTGGACCCCGCGCCGCCGGCCCTCGCCAGCGGACGCGCCGGGTTGGTCACCAGTCCGCATGCACTGGCCAGCGCGGCGGGGCGCGACGTCCTGCAACAAGGCGGCAATGCCATCGAAGCGGCCATCGCCATGGCGGCGATGTTGTGTGTCACGATGCCGCACTTCACTGGCCTTGGCGGTGACGGCTTCTGGTTGATTGCGGATGGCGCAACGGGCGATGTGGCGCCGCTCGCGATTTCCGGCATCGGGCAAGCGGCACGACACCTCCCGCCGGCGCCACTCGACGGCGAGGCGATTCCTGCGCGCGGG
>JARLJF010000020.1 GCA_031291335.1 Pandoraea sp.
GTGATGCAAAGGGCGATGTTCGTAAGCGTTGCTGCGCACCGCTGGTGTTTCCGGTGCCGTGATGGAGCTTGCTACGGAACGACTTGCCTGGCGAGGGTTCAGGAAGGGAAGAGATCGCTTGACCGAGCTTCAGTGGAAATAGAACGGCATTTCATGGCCAACGTTGTCGATGCCCGCACCTTTCCATTTTCCACTGCGTCCCGACATTTTGCGCTCGGCAAATCTATGCAAGAAACGAGCCGGACGGTGCTAGAAGAATAGGCGACGGGAGCGCAAGTGTCATCATCGGATACAAATACTAAGTATTTCGCTAATTGTCGCTGACATGCATCCAGTCACTATCGGCTCGGGCTGACGACAGGACGGCGAAGACGCCGGACTTCTTTTGGCAGCGGTTCTGTGATCGTATTCTGCGTCTCGAATCGACACATTGTCGGCATCCAAATGGATGGCCGCTTGTTTGTCGATGAGATCAGAACAGACAACTCCCCGAAATAAACTGACCCCTTGGCGCTTTCGCCTGGAAGCCGGTGATATCAATCCCGGCGTATCCCGCATTTAGAAGCTCGATTTTGGCCAGGGGAAGTTATGCCAGATCGTCATGCGATGCGGAGAGCGAAAAAAAGCCACCCCGGCGTGGGGTGGCTAAAACGCAATTTCCCCTTTGGAAAGGAAACCGCACACAACGTCGTAAATGCAATGCGGATATTGCATTGGCACTCACGGGGCGGAAATGGGCGGCCACCCAAACGAACTGTGTGCAACATTGTCTGGCCATTACATCGGAATGAATTCGGAGCTGGCTCATCGGATCGCGAGAGAAATTCGACCGAAACCTGTGCGGTGGGAGAGGGAGAGGTCATGGCGTGATGACCTGAGTTGTGTCTGGTCAGGTAGATGTTCTCCCAACAATTTCCACAAAACACGCACGATATATTGAAACAACTTTATCGCCGACAGCTATAGAGTGGACACATAAGGGCGGGCGCTGCTCGACTTCCCGAAGCACGTGAGAACGGCGGCCATCGGGTGGCTAGACGTTTCCCTGACCTGAATGTCCGTTTGATTTCCCTTGTCGCGAGGATCTATTCCTCGCGATCGGAGGTCCGCATGCTGATCTTCGCGAAACATAGTCGAAAAGTGCTCTGCCATAGCAAGCGGGCTGATCTGGTGCTGGGAACCTGTGAGGAAGACGAATTAGCTCATTTTTGCGAGTTGGCGTTATCGGCGCGTGCCCATGGCGAGTCGAGCGTCGGCGTTGATTGGCCGTTTGGGGGGGCGCTGTCGCGGCGTGTGGGTGCGACGATAGGCGAGGGGTGTTGCGGCAATGAAGACGCCTACGTCGTGGCGCTGCTTCCCGCCGACGAATTGCAGGGCGACCAGGCAAGAGCTGCCTATTTCGCCGCCATCGGTCATGAAATTCGTACGCCGCTACACGGAATTCTGGGGCACCTCGAACTTCTGAGTGATGCATTGTGGGGCGTGCATCGGCAACGGGTTGATCTGATCCGAAGATCGCTGGACGTGCTGCTGAGCCTGGCGAACAACATGCTCGATGTGGCTCGGATCGATCTGGATATGTTGCCTATGACACTGGGCGAAACCGATGCTCGGGCTCTGGTATATCGAGGCGTCCGGAATTTCTCTTCCGAGATTCTCCGTAAGGGGTTGGCGCTGTCATGTGTGATAGATCTCGATGCAGACCATGTTTGGGGCATCGACGAATATCGTTTCACGCACATTCTGCAAAATTTGTTGAGTAACGCCGTCAAATTTACGGAGCGTGGCGAGATCGGCGTTCATTTGAGTTGCATCCCGTCCGCAGATGGGCGCGCCGACGCTGCCCAGTTGCTCCTGGAGGTCAGAGATACTGGCCGCGGAATGACCGAGGACCAGCATTCCGCTGTGTCGGCGCGCTTCGGCGTTTCGCATCCCGACGGCCACAGGTCGTGGGGGGGGAGTGGAATGGGCCTCTATTTGTGCGACACGTTTGTCGGGCAGATGTCGGGGCAGATAGAGATTATTAGTGAACGTGATGTGGGTTCAGTCATTCGCGTCGCGCTCCCTGCGACGCGAACTACCGTGGCGAATGTCGGCTCACACAGAGGTAAGACGCTGGAAGGGCTAAGGATTCTTGTCCGCCCGACAGGCGCCTGGGGGCTGGGCAGTTTAATCCGTCGAATCCGCGCCTATGGCGCGTATGTGGCCTTGAGTGAGCTTGAGGATCACGATCTGTCCATCGAGCTTTATGACGGGGCGAAGACGTTGCCTGAACGCAAATTTAATACTTCTCCGGTGCTTGTCATGACACCCGCGGCCCCCGAGCAGGCGACAGCGCGCGGCGATGGAGCTTGGGAGTTGAACTCCATGGACGTGCAAGCGTTGGAGACATTTCTGTCCAATTTCCGGGCGCGTCGCCGGGTGGCTGGAAAAAAAGCCGCGAGAAAAGAGCCCGACCTCGTTCTCCACACTGTTTGATGTTGCCAACTCGACGCGTGACCCTCCGGAACAACCTGCGGTTGCAGGACGCGATGCCAACAAAGCGGGTGGCGTCCTGCGATGCGAATAGGTGCCGATCCATGTTGTCGTCGAAGCATCGACGCTGAACGACGGAGAGCAGGATCATGCGCGAACGTCTGTGGACGCCAGAGCGCTTGAGCGAACTCAAGACGCGCTGGGAGGCTGGCATATCAGTGGCCGAATTGGGACGTCTGTATCCCGAGCATAGCTTCCGGGCGCTTGAAACGCAGGCACAAAAGGCGGGGGCTCGACGCCCCGCCTCGGTGCGCCGAACGCGGCAGCGAATGCTGCGCTACCTGAAGCGAAATGTCGCCGTTACCACGGTAGACATCGCAACCGACTTGGCGATGCAAACGGGGGAAGTCCGCAAAGTCATCAAAGCGCTTCACCAGGAGCAACTCGTGCACGTTGACGCCTATCGGGGCGTGAGCGCCATGTATGCGTTCGGACCGGGCGAGGATATGACACGGGGTCGGTGGGCGAGACTGCGCAAGGAAAAGACAAACGCTCAACCGGGCGCAGGTCTTGTCGAATCTCATCCCGACTGGCCTCAAATCATCTTCACTCGTGCCGGAACGGGACAACGAGTACCCCCGCGAGATCCATTGATTGCCGCCATGTTTGGTGAACCCGTGCGGGGCAAAAGCGGTTGAATACCGTGGCTAGGCGGCCCATCAGTCTCGCAACATCGAAAACGATAGTTCATCGACTCGCCTGAGCTTGAAAGCGGGGCGTCGATAGCCACCGCGACGTTTGGCACGTTAAGCAAAACCCGAACGACTGACACGGCTCGCCAAAAATTGCAGAAACGCAATTCACAGAGGGATGTCCTCATGACTAAAGTAGTGAGCAAACCGATATTTGTCCCGCTGCCGGAGGTGCCCACCTCTTCATTCCGTAGGGCCGGCGAGCGGACGGTCGCGTTAAATGTCGCGGCGCTGCGGGAGGTCCTGAAATCCGACTTGCGTGCGCACGCGGATGAGTTGGACATCACCTTCAACCTGTTCGACGACTTGACCCTCTCACTACGGACAGAATTGATTGAGCCTTTCGGTGACGGCGGTGTCGTTTGGCGAGGCATGCTCCCCGGCGTGCCCAATGTGCGAGGCTACTTGGCCGTATCGGGCCTGGGGCGATACGGCGTTGACCTGTTTTCGGCCGCCGGCGCCGTGGAGTTCAACGGCAGCTCATTCTTGATTTCTCCCGCCGGAAACCGCTTGGTACGTATCGGCAATGGAGAGCAAGGTTCGGCTCATTCTTGCGGGGATGCTCCCCGAGACGTTGGCAAAAGCGAACCCGCTATGTCCGACGACGATGGGGAGTCAGCAGAGGGTGAGGTGAGTGTATTGGGCGACGGTATGCCAGACGGCAACGTCATCATTCACGTTTTGGCGCTATATCCAACCGGGACGAAAAATGCGATCCAAGGCGGAGCACTCGCTATTGACACGATCATGGCGTTTGCGCAACTTCAAACCAACGAGATTTTCAGCAATAGCGGGATCGCAGCACGCGTTGAAATTACAACGCAGGAGCTTCCAGCGTTGCGTCATACCGATGTGGTGGATTTGCTTACTGAAGTTGTGGGTGCTCACGATGGTGTTGTCCGCGACGGGAAACCCAAGCCTGAGGTTTGGGACGCAGTGACTGCCGCTCGCGAAAAGGCCCAAGCATCGATCGTTTGCCTTTTAACGGACCTGTCGACGAAGTACGCAGGGGGAACTGTGAATGGGGCCGCGTCGCGAATTCCCGAGCCTCCGAGGGTCGATCAAACCGATCTGACGTTCGCGACATTTTCCATGTCTCTCATATCGAAGACATCCGCAGGCTATCTGTTTGCCCACGAACTGGGGCATCTTCTGGGCGGCAAGCACGATCGATACACCATGCATCCGGACGAAGTGCCGTTGGATCGCAAATACGATTATGTGCGTGGGTACTCCCCCGTCGACTGGACATTTGTCACTGTGATGGGATATTCGCGGCCCGGAACGCCGCTTGTGCCGGCTTATTCCGCTGCGGATAAAACTTGGGGTGACAAGCCACTCGGCATTCCCGTCGGGCAACCCGAAGCCGCAGATGCTGCGCGCTTCTTCCGGTCAATCGTGTCTGTCGTCGCCAATTATCGAGGGGCGGGCGCGCGTCGCCGGTGGGTTCCTGTTGATGTTCAATTCTCCGTTGTGCCGTTGCTGGGAGGCACGATTATTCCTGGCGCGTTCGGACCGTATCCCGAAGGCTCTCAAGTCAAGGTCACGGCCGTCCCTCGCATCCATTTCGAGTTCTCGCACTGGACACTTGACGGAAAGGAAATCGGAAAAGAACCAACGACGACAATTTCGGCGGATCGAGCGCACGCTTTGACTGCGCACTTCAACGCTGGCAAAGGGTTGATCGCACCGGACGTCATACAGCCCCCGGCAGACGCTGATGTAGTCATTCGGCTTATTCCCCCCGGTGGCTCCTATCCTCTCGGAACGAATGTGGAAGTTGAGCTGGTGGGTGACGACGCGAAATACATGCTCGACCACTGGATTATCGACGGCCAGCCGGCCAGTCAGAGACTAACCATGACGCTTCAAATGGAAAGATCTCACAGCATCCAGGCGCGTCTCAGAACGTCGGAGCATTTCGTGCAAGCCCTGGCAAACAACGCATACATCGAAGCCGGGGCGACGCGGACCTTAAAAGTCAAAGTGTTCCACAAGCAAAGCAACGTTCCCATCGCGCACCAGTGGCTGACTTTTACGCTAACGGATGCCGGGACGGGGTCGCGCCTGGAAGGGCTGGCTCGCGTACAGACAGACATGGCGGGCGAGGCGAGCGTCGTTCTGCACGCGGGGCAGCATAAGGGACACCTGAGCGTGTCTGCATCGTTGGACGATACCGATGCGCGCCCTGCGCTTTTCGAGCTGACAGTCCCGCGATACGTGCTTGTCCCCACGCGAGATATCTATCGTATCGGACCTGACGATCCTCCGACGACGATTGAAGCTTTAATGCACGAAGAGGGGCGCGCGGTCTCCGGCGTCGAGATAACCTTTTATCTCAAGGCAAGCCCCGAAACTACGCTTCCTCATGGCGTGGCGATGTTGCCTGCACGCGCCACGACGGATGAGCACGGTATTGCGAGAACCACGCTTAATCACACAGCCAGTTCGGTGGGGAAATTCGAGATTCACGCGGTGTACATTGGCAAGGACGCATCCCCCACTTGCTATTTCTCCGTGCAAGGTATCTGCGGAAAATGACGCTGGCTGGCAATCGAACTGCATCTGCAAGCTAAGCGAAAGCCCCGTGGTCTGGCCGCCGAAGGCTGCCACGGCATCCCCCAAACAGCACCTCTGCGTGCCGAATCGGCACGAAGCTCGGATTTCTGCCGCCTACACTCCGCTTCCTGAGACTGGCAGGTGGCCCCGGCGCGCTTTGGGCGCGTATCACGTGGCCGCCACACATTGATCCCAACGCCAGCGATCCAGAGGAGCAGGCATGACCAGTAACGCCAAACCCCACAACCCGTGGCGCGAGATCTGCGCCGCGAGTATCGGCAACGCACTCGAGTTCTACGATCTGCTGATCTATGGCTACTTCGCCATCGTCATCGGTCAGTTGTTCTTCCCCTCGCATGACGCGACCACGTCGCTGCTGCTCTCTGTGGGCACCTTCGGTATCTCGTTCGTTACGCGTCCGCTCGGCTCGATCGTGCTCGGCAGCTACGCCGACCGTGCAGGCCGCAAGGCATCGCTTACGGTGTCCATCGGCCTGATGATGATCGGCACCGCCATGATCGCGTTCGCGCCGACCTATGCGCAGATCGGCATTTTCTCGCCGCTCATCATCATCGTCGCGCGCATGCTGCAAGGCTTCTCGACGGGCGGTGAATTCGGCGCCGCTACGGCCTTCATGGTCGAGCACGCCGATGCCAAGCGTCGCGGCTTTTTCGCGAGCTGGCAAATGTCCACGCAAGGCCTCGCCACGGTGCTCGCCGCCGGGGTTTCCGCCCTGCTGAGCATGCTCCTTACCGCCGATCAACTGAGCGCATGGGGCTGGCGTATCGCCTTCGCCGTGGGCCTGCTCATCGGGCCGGTCGGTCTTTACATCCGCCGCAACATCGACGAAACCGCCGACTTCAAGAAACTCGGCGAAAAGCAGCGCGAAAAGTCGCCGCTGCGTGAAGTGTTCGGTCGCGATCGCGCCAATATGCTGCTTGGCGCGGGTGTTGTCGCTGCAGCGACCGCATTCAACTACGTCCACAAGCTGTACATGCCGACGTACGCGGTCAAGCAACTGCATATTCCGGCGACGTCGTCGTTCATCGGTGCTGTCGTCACCGGCGTGATGCTGATGATCGCAGCACCTGTCGTCGGCCATCTTTCGGACAAGTTCGGCCGTATTCGCGTGATGCTCTGGGCATTGATCCTGGTGGGTATTACGACCTACCCGCTGTTCGTGTTGCTCAACCGCTATCCGACCTTCCAGACGCTGCTCATGGTGCAGGCGCTCGTGGGTCTGCTCATCGCCGTGAGCCTCGCACCGCTGCCCGCGCTGCTGGCCGACATTTTCCCGACGAGCACACGTGGCACCGGTCTGGCACTGTCGTACAACTTCTCGGTGACGCTGTTCGGCGGTTTCGCGCCGCTGATCGTGACCTGGCTCATCGACGCGACGCAGAACAAGCTCGCACCGAGTTTCTATGTGATGGCGACCGCCGTGCTGAGTATTACCGCCGTGATTTCGCTGGGGCGCCGTGTGCGCGCCGGCAAGATCGCCGGTATGACGCATGGCTCGCCGCGCGCTTCAAAGGCCTGATCGCCGCACTCGACGATCAGCCCGTGACGCACGTCATCCTCATTCGATGAACTGATTTTCGCCGTAACGACGACGTCCGCTGTCCCCTACAGCGACGTCGTCATCTTTTTTCGGCATCCCCTGCGGAGCATTTTCATGACCACGCTCGAAGCGATCCGCGCCGCCCTGCCGGCGTACCCCATCGAAGTCTCGTTTCCCGACATCAACCGCTGGCGCGAAGGCAACACCGGTATCGACTTTCTGCATTCGTTCGATAGCGGCACGCCGGGCAAGCACGTGATGATTCTCGCGCTCACGCACGGCAACGAAGTGAGCGGCGCGATCGCCGTCGACGCGCTGCTGGCCTCCGGCTTGCGTCCCACGGCAGGTCGCCTGTCGCTGGGTTTCGGCAATATCGATGCGTACGAGCAGTTCAGCGCTGAAAACGCCGATGCCACCCGCTTCCTCGACGAAGACATGAATCGCGTCTGGACGCCTTCGACCCTCGACGGCGAGCGCCAGAGCCGCGAGTTGTCGCGCGCCCGCGCCATGCGTGGGTTCATCGATACGGTCGACCTGCTGCTCGACATTCACTCGATGCACGAAGCGTCGGCGCCGCTGATGATGACCGGCCCGCTCGAGAAAGCCATTGCGCTGGCTGCCGAACTCGGCACGCCGGAGCACGTCATCATCGACAAGGGGCATGCGAACGGCACGCGTATGCGCGACTACGGCGGCTTCGGCGATCCAGCCAGCGCCAAGAACGCGCTGCTTATCGAGACCGGTCAGCACTTCGCCAAGAGCGCGCGTGATGTGGCACTCGATAGCGCCGCACGCTTCCTGCTGCACGCGGGTGTCGTGGCCGAAGCGGACGTGGCGTCGTTCCTCACGCAAACGTTGCCGGCTCGTCAGAAGTTTGTGGAGATCACGCAGCCGGTCGTGGCGCGCTCGATGAACTTCCGCTTCTCGCAACCGTTCACAGGACTGGAAGTGATCGAGAAGGCCGGGACCGAAATCGCCCGTGACGGCGATGAAGTCATCGTCACGCCTTATGACAATTGTGTGATCGTGCAACCGTCGATGCGCCATCTCGGCGTGAACGTCACGATGATGCGTCTCGGGCGTTTGCTGGATCGCTGATGACGCGACAATTGCCTGGGTAAGACCGAGGTGATGCAAACGGGCCGGCGGATCGCCGGCCCGTTTTGTTTGTACATCGGATCTATCGTGGCCGTCAGAACGTACCGACCACCGACCCCACGATGATGACCGCGACGAGCGCGATCAGTGCGCTGACGATGCTCGTCATGACGATGTCGAGATAGCTCTCGCGATGGGTGCTGCCGCAAACGGCCAGCAGCGTCACGACCGCACCGTTGTGCGGCAGGCTGTCGAGCGTTCCCGAGGCGATGACCGCCACGCGATGCATCAGCGCCGGATCGATGGCATGTTGCGCCGCGAGGCCGACATAGGCGGGGCCGAGTGCGTCGAGCGCAATCGTCAGCCCCCCCGACGCGGAACCGGTGATCGCCGCGAGCAGATTCGCGGAGAGTGCCAGGGACACCAGCGGACCGCCGTCGATGGACAGCACCCAGTCGCGTACCAACTCGAAGCCGGGCAAGGCAGCAATCACACCGCCGTAGCCGACCAGGCTCGCCGTACACATGATCGGCAGGACGGAAGCGTTGGCGCCAGCGTCCATCGTCTTGCGCAGTGCGGGCAGGCGTCTCCATTGCAAGACCACCAGCACGACGATGGCGCTCGCCAGTGCGATACACACGCCCCACACGCCAGCCACGCTTTGCAACGTGATGCCGCCCCATCTCGGCGCTGCGAGGAAGCTCGCGTCGAGTCGCGGGAAAACGATCACGTTCATCACGAAGTTGCCACCGATGACGACGAGCAATGGCAACGCTGCGGTGAAGATACCCGGCAACGTGTCGCTGCGATGACCCTGCTCGATTTCGGCCGGGTCGAACTCACGCGCCACGCTTGCCCGTTCGCGCACGATCGTGGGGTCGGCGGGCTTGTCCCAGACCTCCGTGTCCGCGTAACCGTGGCCCGCACGGCGCGCCTGACCCTCACGCCACGACAGCCACCACAGACCCACGGCGAGCATGATCGCCGAGGCCATCAAACCCAGTCCCGGCGCCGCGAACGGCGTGGTGCCGAAGAAGGGCATGGGGATGGCGTTCTGGATCGCAGGGGTGCCCGGCATGGCCGACATCGTGAAGGTCGACGTGCCGAGTGCTATCGCCGCAGGCATTAGCCGCACGGGAATGTTGGCTTCGCGGAAGAGCGCGTGCGCCATCGGCGCGAGCACGAAGAATGCGACGAAGAGACTCACGCCGCCGTAAGTAACGAGTGCGCCCCCGAGCACGACGGCAAACATCGCACGGCGTGCGCCGAGCTTGTCCGTAAGAAACGCCGCAATCGCCCGCACTGCGCCGCTGTCTTCCATCAGCTTGCCGAACAACGCGCCCAGCAGAAACAGAGGGAAGAATTGGGCGACGAAGCGCGCGGCGTTCTGCATGAACGTCTGCGTCCAGTGCGCGAGTATGGGTTCCCCGGAGAGCGCGGCGGCGAGCATGGCCGCGGCGGGGGCCAGCAGGAGCACGCTCCAGCCACGGTAGGCCAGCCAGACAAGCAGCGCCAGGCCGATCAGAATACCGGCAAGCTCCATTCAGATCGTCTCCGTCAAAGAGGCCAGGTCGAGCGAGGAGCGATGCCCGAGATCGGCGCCGTGATGTTGCAGGAAGGCGTCGGCGCAGCGGCGTCCCTCGTCGCGCAACATCACCAGAAAATCCCATTCCGCCGAAAGCTTGGACGAGTAACCGAGCGTGGTCATCATGTCGCTCGCAATGCGGTGCATACGCATTTGCGCCCAGCGCTTGCCTTCGTCGCTACCCGCGTCGACGACCTGTTGCAGCACCGCGATCATGCGCAGTTCCTTGAGCAGCGTGGCGTTGAACGAGACTTCGTTGACGCGGTTGAGAATCTCACGCGCGGAGCGGGGCACTTCGTTGCGCTCGACCGGATTGACCTGCACGAGGATCGTGTCGCACGACGCCGTCTCGCGCACCAGCGGCGTGATCGTGGGATTGCCCGCGTAGCCACCGTCCCAATAGGGCTCGCCGTCGATCTCGACCGCACGGTAGAGCGTGGGCAGGCAGGCCGACGCCAGTAGAACGTCGGCCGTCATCTCGGCGTTGCGGAAGACACGGCCGCGCCCGGTATGCACGTTCGTGGCCGTGATGAAGAGCTGTATCGGACAGGCGGCAATGCCGTCGAAATCGATGTGATCGGCCAGCAGCCGTCGCAGGGGATTGAACTCCAGCGGCGCGAGATCGTACGGCGACACAACGCGCGCTGCCAGATCGAAGAACATGAAGAACGGCGAGTCATCGAGCGACCAGCGCCCGAGCACGATGTCGAGCGGTGTACGACGCAGGGGGCTGAACCGCCCGGCGTGCGACACGTCGCGCCAGAACTGCTCCAGTGCGCCGCGTGCCGCGTCGGGACCACCGCGCACGTAGCCGGTGGCGAGTACGGCGGCATTCATGGCCCCGGCAGACGTGCCCGAGATGCCTTCGATATGAAACGGTGCGGCGTGAGAAATCTCTTCCAGCAGCCGGTCAAGCACACCCCAGGTGAATGCGCCGTGCGCCCCGCCGCCCTGCAGTGCGAGGTCGACGGGCATGGTGCGGGTGGCGGGCTGGCCGGTACTGGCACGTGCGCCAGGCGTTGGGCGCGCGGCGGGAATGGCTCGTTGGACGCGTGGCATGATCCCTCGGCGATGCGGCGCTGCACCGACAGGCGCTGGCCGCGAGGTTCGTTACGAGAGTACGGTTGCAGGCGGTACGCAGATTGCGCTGCAACATAACCACTGTCTCAGATAAACAAGAAATCGGCAACCTTGCGGGTGGACGGCTGCTGTTTGGTCTGTTTGGTCTGTTCGGGCTGTTTGGGCTGGCTCAGGCGGCGCGCGGGGCGCTGGCCGGGGTGTGAGTCGTGGCGTCGGCACGGACATCGTCGTCGGCCGTGTCTGCGTCGAAAGCCTGCGTCGGTTTGCCGCGACGCAGGCTCAATTGGGCGAGCACGTCGGCGTGCTGGTTGCCCCAGCGGTACAGCATCTCGATAGGTTCGATGAACAACTCGCCCAATGGGGTGAGCGAATACTCCACCTTGGGAGGCACGACGGCGTAAACCTCCCGGTGAATCAGGCCATCTCGCTCCAGTTCGCGCAACGTCTGCGTGAGCATCTTCTTGGAGATCCCCGGTAGTCGGCGCTGCAATTCCCCCGTGCGCGTGGTGCCGCACTGCAACGCGTAAAGCACCATGCTGGTCCACTTCACGCTGAAAAGCTCCAGCACACGACGCGGTACGCAAGTTTCCTCGAAAACGAAAGGTTCGGGTTTGCTCATGGTAACCAAATGGTGACTATTCAACTAAAGGGTGCCTACTGGGGATTTCGGCCCTTCGTCACTATACTTTGTGGCGGTAGTGCGCGTCATCCGGTCTGAGAGGCATTTATGCCGGAAAAGCCGGATCGGAAGCGCGCGCAGGAAAACGGAGAATCCCATGAGCAGTTTGTCGAAAACGGCCCTCTCGATGCTGGATCTGGTGCCCATACGCGCCGGCGGCACGGTGGCCGAAGCCCTGAAACAGTCCACGGAACTTGCCCAGCACGTCGAGCGTCTCGGTTTCGAGCGTTTCTGGTTAGCCGAGCACCACAACATGGACGGCATCGCGAGTTCGGCGACCGCCTTGTTGATCGGTCACATTGCGGACAAGACGTCGCGCATTCGCGTGGGGTCGGGCGGCGTGATGCTGCCCAACCATCCGCCGCTGGTCGTCGCCGAGAACTTTGGCACGCTGACCGCCCTGTATCCGGGACGCATCGATCTTGGACTGGGACGAGCGCCGGGGGCAGATCAGGCGACGATGCGGGCACTGCGTCGCGATCGGTTGTCCAATGGCGACGATTTTCCCGAGCAGGTCGCCGAATTGCGCGCATTGCTCGCGCCGGCACAGCCCGGGCAACGTCTTGTCGCAACGCCCGGTGCGGGCAGTGATATTCCCGTGTGGTTGCTGGGTTCCTCGCTGTTTTCGGCGCAACTCGCGGCACATTTGGGGCTGCCGTATGCTTTCGCGTCGCACTTCGCCCCGCGATTCCTGTTCGAAGCGCTTCGCTTATACCGCGAACTCTTCCGTCCCTCGGCCGTATTGGACAAGCCCTACGTAATGGTGGGTGCGCCTGTCGTGGCGGCGCCGACCGATGAGGAAGCGGCATTCCTCGCCACATCCGCCCAGCAGAAGATTCTGGCGCTCATGCGTGGGCAAAGCCTGAAGCTGCAACCGCCCGTGAACGATATGGACGAGCGCTGGGACCCGGCCGAACAGCATTCGGTAGAAGCGTTCCTCGGCGTGTCCGTTGTGGGTGGTCCGGAGCGGGTGAAGGCCGGTCTGTCGGAACTGGTCGAGCGCACGCAGGCCGATGAGCTGATGCTCGTGACCGACGTCTACGATCCGGCGTTGCGACTGCGCTCGTGCGACATCGTTGCGTCCGTCTGCAAGTCGTGACGGTACGGGGCGCGTAGCGCTTACACGGCGCGTGAGCGGGTGAGGTGATGAGGAATGGGCGGGAGCGACACGTGCGGTGCGTGTGTCACCCGCCGCATCTGCGCTCGTCAGCGAAAGCGTCCGATGGAGAACGGTGAGAGGTCGATGGCCGGCCGTTCGCCGCTGACCAGCGCGGCAACCGTGCGGCCTGTCGACGCCGCTGCCGTCAGACCGACGTGTCCGTGGCCGAAGGCATAAAACGCGTTCGGCACTTTCGACGCGGTGCCCAGCACTGGCAGCGAATCGGGCGTGCTGGGGCGGAAGCCCTGCCAGCGCGCCCCGTCGACCGATTGCGTCGACTTCTGGCCCTGCACGGCGCCCGGAAACATCTTGTGCAACTGACCCAACAACAGATCGGCACGACGCCAGTTCGGCGGCGCTTCCAGACCCGCCAGCTCGACCGTTCCCGCGCCACGAAGTCGGCCGTTCATCGGTGTGGCGAACAGCTTGCCTTCAGCCCACATCACGGGACGTGAGGGCATTTCATCCGGCGTAGGAATTTCCACGTGATAGCCGCGCTCGGTGTCGAAGACGATGCTGTCTCCCAACTGGCGTACGAACGGCGCGGACCATGCCCCCGCCGCGATGACCACCGCGCTTGCGGCTTCGCGGCCCTTGTCCGTGTGCACGGCCACCGCCTGCGCGCCGTTGGTCTCGATGGCCTTGGCGGCAGCATCGACGACGCGGCCACCGCGCGCCACCACCTGCGCTGTCAGACGGGCCAACAGTGCGCCCGGATCGAGCGTGTGACCGGTCTCGCTGATGTACCGCGCGCCGACGAAATCATGCGATAGCGTCGGCTCGAAGTCACGCAGTGCGGCCGCGTCGAGCGCCTCGATCTTCACGCCGTTGTCACGCCGCAGCGCCATTCCGCCTTCGTCTCCCGCCATGCCTTTCTGGCTGGAGTAAGCGATGAGATACCCCCGACGCGTGACCAGATCGTTCGCGTCTGCATCGTCGAGCAGGGGTTGATAGGCGTCGAGCGCCGGGCCGAGCAGCGCGCGCAACGCGCGAGCCTGGGCGGCGACGCGAGCGGGCTGACTCGCCGCGACGAAGCGGGTGAGCCACGGCACCATGCGCGGGAGATAACGCCACCGTAGCACCAGCGGGCCGTCAGGTTGCATCAACCAGCCAGGCACCTGCCACAGCACACCGGGCATCGCGATCGGCACGACCGATGAGCCGTTGATGCAGCCCGCATTACCGAGCGAAGCCGCCTGACGCGCCGATTGCCGGTCGACGATGACGACCGGGTGCCCGGCGCGTTGAAGATATGCGGCGGTACACACGCCGACCAAACCGCCCCCGATAACGACGACGGGACGTGAATCGTTCATGAAGCCGTCCTGCGAAAGCACGAAAGCGCCTAGTGTACTTCGTTGGATGCGTACGGCCGAAGGCCTTCAAAATTCACGAGCGCGTTCAGATCATCTCCAATGGACGTTTGCGTGACGGCGGTTCGAAATGATGATCGAGCAGGGCGAGTTCCTCCGCGCTCAGATCGATGTCATGCGCTGCGCGATTGGCACGCACGTGCGCTGCCGAGCTTGCCTTGGGAATCGCGATAACACCCGGCCGGTGCAGTACCCACGCCAGCGCAATCTGCAACGGCTCGACGTGGTGCGCGCGGGCAATTTCGCCCAGCACAGCCTTTGTCCCCAGTCGTCCCTGTTCGATTGGCGAATACGCCATCATCGGCATGCCACGCTCGGCAAGCCAGGGCGTGAGGTCATAGTCGGGGCCGCGTCGTGCAAGGTTGTACAGCACCTGATCGGTTGCACACGCGTTCCCCCCTTGTTGGTCGAACAATTCCTCCATGTCGTCCACATCGAAGTTGCTCACGCCCCAATGCCGGATCTTGCCTGCCTGGCGCAAGGCTTCGAAACCCGCAATCGTTTCCTTGAGCGGCACGTCGCCGCGCCAGTGCAGAAGGTAAAGATCGAGGCGATCAGTGCGCAGGCGCTCCAGACTGCGCTCGCAGGCGGCAATGACACCGCGCTGCGAGGCGTTGTGCGGGTATACCTTGCTCACGAGAAACACCTCATCGCGCAGTCCGTCGAGCGCTTCACCAACGAGGCGCTCGGTTGCCCCCTCGCCGTACATTTCCGCCGTATCGACAAGTGTCATACCCAGCGAGACACCGAGCCGCAACGCATCGATTTCCTCGCGCCGCCGCTCTGGCTTCTCACCCATCATCCACGTGCCCTGCCCGAGCACGGGTACGGTTTCGCCTCCGGGAAATGAGATGTCTCGCATCGTTTGTTCTCCGTGATTTTGGTGACCATTATCGGCCCGCAGGTCGCGAAATGACCAGCGCTATGAGGGCTTCACGCAACACTTCGCGGTGTCGTCCTATCTTTTGAATCGTATTCGTCCTAGCCATGGCTCAGACGCGCCCGCTATTGCATTCGGGCGCCGATTCTCTCGGATAGTTCACAGACCTCTCGCTGCACTGCCGGGATAAGCTGATTTCACCGATGCACATGGCGAATGTTGCTCCGCAGCGAGACGGCTCGGTGATGGCTCGGGCTGTGTGCATCGGGCCTGATGAAAGAGGGACGGGGAAAGAATTCGTTGTGGCGCGCAAAAAAAAAAGCCCCGCGAGCGGGGCTTAAAGGCCGACCAAGCGAGGGTCGGCCAAGGAGGTTCATCTGGAAGGCGCACACATAGCCGCCGTGCGCGCTCGAGACGTATTGTCGGCATAGCGGGGCGGTCCATGGGGAGGAGGAATCCGAATACCAAGAGGAAATTTGAAGTAACAACTGTCACGGTTGGCGACCTTTTCGCGTAACGGGACGAGCGCCATAATGGGGCCGTCCCCAATACAGAAAAGGAATTCCCGAGATGGATAACGCGATCAAGTTCCGTTCGCCCGGCTCGCCGCTCTCGTCGGGTGGGCGCTATGCGCCGCCCGCGATCTTCTTTCACTGGGTGATTGCGTTGCTGATCGTGATTGCCTATGCGGCTGTCATCACGAAGGGGTATCTGCCGAAAGGCAGCGCGCCGCGGGCGTTGTCCATGACGATTCACGAGTGGGCCGGGGTCGCGGTGCTGGTGCTGGCCGTGCCGCGTCTGCTCTGGCGATTGATCAAGGGAGCGCCGAGGCCGTTGCCCGGTCAGGGCTGGCTGGTGCGGGCATTGTCATCCGCCGTGCATTTGCTGCTCTATCTGTTCCTGTTTGCGCAGCCGGTGCTGGGGTATCTCACGCTCAATGCCGGGGGTCACGCGCTCACGATTCCAGGGCTGGATATTGCGCTGCCGCAATTCATCGGGAAAGACGTTGAGGTGCGCCGCTCGATCAAGGAGATTCACGAGACGCTGGGTAATGCGTTCTATTGGGTGATCGGCCTGCATGCGCTGGCAGCGCTGTGGCATCACTACTTCCGGCGCGACGACACGCTGCGCCGCATGCTCTGAACGAGGGGGGCGCCCACTCGCTACCGGGCGGTGCGCAACGCGTTTTGACGCGCCGCGCACGCCGGGCAAGCCAGGCGGATGGGACTCAGAACGCGAAGCGCACGCCTGCGAACACGCTCCGGCCGTCGCCGGGGTAGAACACGGCGGTGTTGGCCGTGCGGGCATCCGTCACCGTGCTGAAATCAGTGACGTAGCGCTTGTCGGTCAGATTGCGGGCATCCACGTAGAACGTGACGCCACGCTCAATCAGATACGACGCCTGCACGCCGAGCAGCGTGTAACCGGGTACGCGCATCGTGTTGGCGTAGTCGACCCAGGCGCCGGTCGGCACCCAGTCGAGCGATGCCGAGATCTGGAAGCGGTTCGACAACGCGTAGCCGAGCGTTGTGCGCAGCACATGGGTCGGCACGCCGGCGATGCGGTTGTTCCCGTACTGCGGGTCGTCGCGGAAGCGGAAGTCGCTGTAGTTCCAGATTTGCGACAGCGTGATTCGATCGCCGGTCGCCACCACGTTCTTGAACAGGTCCACTGCGGCACCGACTTCCAGACCTTGCAGCACGGTCTTGTTCGCGTTGAAGGTCGAGGCCGGGATGTCTGGCGAGGTCGTGTACTGGAGCAACTGATCGCGCACGAGCGAACGATAGGCGGTTACGTCCCACGCCACGCGATCGAGCTTGCCGCGTGTACCGGCTTCGATCGTCCAGGCGTGTTGCGACGCCAGCGGAACAAAGCGAGAGGTCGTGCCGAAGGTTTGCGACAGATCGGTGAAGTCGGGCACGTCGGCACTGCGCGTCACGTCGATGAAGGCCTGCACGTCCTTGCGCGGCTCCCACAGCAGACCGATTTTCGGATTGACGCCCGAGTAAGCGGCGCTTGTCGAACGATAGTTGGGGTCGCCTGGCAGTCCGCCGTAATCGATGTATTGACGAACGTCGCGGTAGGCCTTCGCGCCGATCATCAAACCGACCGTCGGCAGGAAGAACAGGCGGTTTTCGAAGTACGCCTCGTAGTTGTAGGCGCTCTGGCGTGAGTCGAGCGTTTGCGCGCCTCGATTGCCGTTCACGTTGACGTACTGGTCGGCCTGCGTGTTTCCGCCAAAGAAGCGAGCGCCGACGATGAGGTCGTTGCGCATGCCAGCGAGCGTGAGATTTGCGGTATAGCGCGGCGCGACACCATAGGTCCAGCCATCCTGATCGATGACCTGAAAGATCGGGTGGTAAAGGCTCTTGTGAATTACCCACGACGCGATGTCGAGCTGGCCCGTGGCGAAGCGGATGGTCGTGAGGTTGCCGAGTCGCTCGGTGCGCGAGTTACGTGCCTGATCGCCAGACACTGCGGAGGCGGCGGCTTTTGTCGGATTGTTGAGCGCGTCGAACAGCGAAAGCGTGCCGGGTAGCTTCTGATCGACGATATACGCACCGAAGAAGAAGCGTGTTTCAACGTTCGGCGAAAACTTGTAGCCGATGTTGGCGTTGATCTGGGCGTAATTGCCCTTGTCATGATCGCGATAACCGTCGGAGCGGTTGAGGGTCACGGTCGCGAGCGCGTCCACCGGTCCGAAGATGCGCGACATCTGGCCGCTGGCGCGAACCGTGCCGAAGCTGCCGCCCTCGAGGCGGAACTGGTTGGGGGCGTCAGCCGTGTAGGCCGTGGGCGTGACGAAATTCAGGGCGCCGCCGAGTGTGGTCGAGCCATACGTGAGGCCGTTCCCGCCCTTGTAGATCTCGGTCGAGCGCAAACCCATCGGGTCGATCTGGTAGTAGTCGCCGCTACCATCGGCCGAGTTGGTCGGAATGCCGTCCTGAAGGATTTCGAGTCCACGCACGTGATAGCCGCGTGCGATGCCCGAGCCGCGAATGGATACGCGCAACTCTTGCCCGTAGCGGTTCTGCACGTAGACGCCGGGGCTGTCCTTGAGGATATCGCGCAGGTTGAAGGCGTAAGTGTTCTGGTACGAATCGGCGTCGACAAAGCCGACGGAGCCTGCCGTCTGGAACAGGTTGGCCCTCTGCTCGGCCACGCTCGGTGACGTGAGCGACTCCGCCGGGGCGGTCACGGTCGTGAGGGGCAGCGTAGCCGTCGGCGTGCCGGATGTGCCCGCTGTGCCAAGTGCGTCCCGTGCGTCTGGCGCGGAGGGGGCCGAGGGCACCGTCGCCTGCGCCAGCGACAACGTAGGGGCGAGGGTCGCGGATTGCGCGGTCAATGCTGGGGAGGCAGCGCTGGCGTCCGGGTGATGACCGGTGTGCGTTGCTGCGTGCGTAGCGTCGATGGCAACGCTCAGGCCAGTGGCAGCGGGGTCGTTAGTGAGTGCGTGTGCGGCGCTGCCCAGCGAGGCGAGGGCAAGCGCGATGGCCGTTTGCAACGGCTTCTGTGTCATGGGACGTGACATGAGAGTCTCTCTTGCGACCGCATGGCGGCCGCCTGATGATCGTGTGGTGCCGAACGTGTGCGTACCGTCCCGCGACAGGCGCGAACGGCAACGACCTGCGCTTCGCGATGAGGCAGCGAGGCAGCGAGGCAGCGAGGCGACAAGGCGGCGACGACTCGACGTTGTATCGACCGGCGCGAATGACCCATGGGACAGCGTGGCGTTGCGCAGAACGGGCGGCGCTGACGGTGCGGATCAAACGAGCCGCGTGAATGTCGTGTTCACGGCGAGTGCAGGTCGCGACAAGCTGAGCTAACGACGCTCGGCGTGTTCGGCAAGGCCTTCCGGTATCGACCGGAAGTCAGAGGAATCAGACGACGGGAACGGGCGGTGCGCGCGCAAGGGCGGCAGAGAAACGGGCGCGCGGGTAATACGGCACCAGCACTCGGGGGGCGGTGGCGATGCCAGCCTGCGCGGCGGGCGGGAGGGCGAGAAAATCGGTGGTGACGAGCGGCTGATGGGCCCAAAGCGCGCAGTAGCCGCATTTTTCCCAATGATCGGCCGACGCGAGCGAGTGGTCCGCGCCGCCGTGGCTGCCATGCAGACTCGTGGCTTCCGGGTGTGCGGGGGGAGCTTGTGCGTCGTCGTGACCGGTATGTCCGTCGTGGGCCGCTTCACGCCGGGCGTCGGCACGCGGCGTGGTGTTCGTGCCAAGGGCAGCCTGTGTGCCCTGCACCGTGCAGTAAACCGCGAACGGGTCTTTCTGCGTGGCCGCGCGCCATTGCGCAATTGCCGGCATGAGCGCTGCCAGCAGGATCGCCAGCAAGGCGATCCCGATTGCGACGCGATGCTGACGGAGCTTGCGCATACCTGGGCCGGGTGATGAATTGGGAAAAAATCAGGGAACCAGGCATTGTAGGGGCTGTCGCCGAACGGCGTAAATGCTTTGCGTTCTCATGTAGGGAATGCGCGACAATTTGCCGCATCGGGCATCTGGGCGAAAAAAAAGGAGCGCCACAGCCCCCCAGGCGTGTGGCGCTCCACACCGGATATCAGAACTTCATCCCCACACCGACGCCGACGATCAGCGGATCGATGTGCAGCGTGCCGAGGTCGGTGCCGGCGAGCGAGGTATCCGTCTTCATCCAGATTTTCTTGATGTCGATGTTGAAGAACAGGTTCTTGGTCATCTGAATGTCCACACCGGCTTGCAGTGCCGGACCGACGCTGTGGTTCTTGATCGAGATCGGCGTGCCGCCCGCGTTCAGGTTGCTGTTCCAGAAGCGCGTGTAGTTGATACCCGCGCCGACATACGGGCGCACCTTGCCCGCGTGATTGAAGTGGTATTGCAGCAGCAGCGTCGGCGGCAACACGTTCACGCCGCCCAGATGGCCGAGGTTCGACGTGAGTTGATGGCGCGACATGCCGAGAATGAGTTCGACACCGACGTTGTCGAGAATCATGTACGTGAAGTCGAGTTCCGGCACGATCGCATTGTTCACGGTGACGCCTAGCGTCGGCAGCACGCTGCCGCTCGCATGCGAGTCGGGCAGAATGCCGATGGCGCGCACGCGCGCGAGGATGTCGCCGGCATAGATGCCTTGCGAGCTGTCCTTGATGAAGCCGAACGTCTTCTCCGAGGCGGGCGCGGCGTTGTCCGCCGCTTGTGACGTGGCTTGCGGGTTGGCTTGTGCCAAGGCGGACGCGCTGAAGAGGGTGGCACCGGCAACGAGCGCGGCTGCGATGGCCGTGGCGCCGAGGGAGTGCTTCATGATGATTTCCAAAGTCGTGAGTGAGCACGACCGATGGTAGAAGCAGGTTCCCGCGGCGAACTTGATGCGCATCAAGCGGAGGAAAACGCGGTCGCGTTGTGCGACAAACTGTCGCGCGGGGTGCGCAACAACACGCGATGTTGCACATGCCGGCCAGCGCGTCGAACGCGGCCCTGCTGTCGCAGAGATTGTTCGAGCCGGACTCGCCAGTGCCGATCATGTTCTGCGCTTGCCAGACCCACCTGCCGGTTTTGGTAGGATGCGGACTTTGCCACGCTTTCCCCCATCGTGAAGCGCCCGATTTCGTCGCTGTTGCATGCTGTCGCCCAAGCGGGTCGGCATGGTCTCCGTCTTCTGCAACCTTTGCAGCCGTATGCGGCCCGCGCGTGGTACCACCTGCGCCATCCGACGCGTCGCGGCGTGCTCATTGCCATCGCGGCTGTACCGTGTCTGTTCATCGCTTACACGCTGATCCTGATCCCGTTCACGCCTAGCATTCGTGACATCCGGCGCGCGAAGGTCGATCAACCCGCACAGGTGTTGACGGTAGACGGCAAGTTGCTCGCCGAATTCCGGCCGTCAAACCGTGAATGGGTCGCGCTCAAGGACGTGTCGCCCAATGTCGTCAAGGCGCTGGTTGCCACGGAAGATCACCGCTTCTACGAGCACCACGGCATCGATCTGAAGCGTACGGCGTCGGCGGCGCTGCACACGTTCTCGGGCGACCGGCAGGGTGGCTCGACCATTACGCAGCAGCTCGCGCGTAATCTGTATCCCGACGGCATTGGCCGTGCGCCCACGCTCACGCGAAAACTCAAGGAAGCGATCACCGCACTCAAGATCGAAGCGCTTTACACGAAGCCCGAGATTCTCGAGACGTATCTGAACACCGTACCGTTCCTGTACAACGCGTACGGCATCGAGATGGCCGCGCGCACATACTTCGACAAGTCGGCCGATCAGCTCGACGTGGTCGAAGCCGCCACGCTTGTCGGCATGCTCAAGGGCAACAGCTATTACAACCCCGTAATCAACCCCGAGCGCGCATTGCAGCGTCGCAATACCGTGCTCGCGCAGATGGTCAAATTCGGGGATCTGGATGCGTCGAAGCTCGCGGCGTTGCAAAAGCGTCCCCTGCGCGTCAACTTCGAACGACAGACCGAGGAGCCGGGGCCGGCGCCGCACTTCGCGCAACAACTGCGCAAGTGGCTGATCGGCTGGGCAGACCGGAACGACTACAACATCTATTCCGATGGTCTTGTCGTGCACACCACCATCGACTCGCGTTTGCAGACGATGGCGACGCAGGCACTGACGCGTCAGGCCAACCAGTTGCAAGGCATTGCCGACGCGAACTGGTCGGCACGCGGCGGCTGGCGTGACAGCACAGGGCTGGTGCAATCGTTCGTGCGCGAATCGGCGGAGTATCGCAATGCGGTGGCCGGGGGCGAGGCCCCTGAGGCAGCGATGAAACGCCTGCTTGCCGACAAGACGTTCATGCAGAACCTGCGCACGACGAAAACTCGCGTGCAGGCTGGTTTCCTGGCCATCGATCCTCGCACCGGTGAAATTCGTGCGTGGGTCGGCAGCCGCGACTTCACGACCGATCCGTTCGATCACGTGCAGCAGGCACGCCGTCAGCCGGGCTCGACCTTCAAGCCTTTCGTCTACGGCGCAGCCTTCGTCAAGGGCCGAAAGCCGGACGACACGATCGTCGATCAGGCCATTGAGATCCCGCTCGCCGGCGGTGAGATCTGGCGACCGAGCGACGACACCGCGCCGACCAACAAGCCCATGACGTTGCGTGACGCGCTGGCGCAGTCGCGTAACACCGTCACAGCCCAACTGATGCAGGACGTCGGACCGTCGCGTGTGGTGGGCTTGGCCCGCGCGATGGGGGTGCGCGAGAGCAAGCTTGATCCGGTGCCGTCGCTTGCGCTGGGCACGAGCCCCGTGTCCCTCAAGGAAATGGTCGCCGCCTACGGCACTATCGCGGATGGCGGCGAGTATCGCGAGCCGACGATGGTCACCGAGATCACGAACAGCGAGGGCGATGTGTTGGCGACGTTCTCTCCGGCGCGCCCCGAACGGGCACTCTCCGTGGATGACGACTACACGCTGCTGGACACCATGCGCGGTGTCATCAATCGCGGCACGGGCAATGCGATCCGGACACGCTTCGGTATTCGCGCCGATGTGGCGGGCAAGACAGGTACGACACAGGACAATGCCGACGGCTGGTTCATCCTCATGCAACCCCAGTTGGTCGCGGGCGCCTGGGTCGGCTTCAACGATAGTCGTATCACGCTGCGCAGCGACTACTGGGGGCAGGGTGCTCACAGCGCGTTGCCGATCGTCGGCGATGTGTTCTCGCGGGCATTGCGTGCGAAGGTGATCGACGCGAACGCGAAGTTCGAAGCGCCAGACAACCATCATTGGTACAGCGACTGGTGGACGCGCGCCTCGGATTGGGTGACGGGGCTTTTCGCGAAGAAGGCTGAGCCGGAAGCCAAACCGAAGGTGCCGGTGAAGCGCTCGGCAGCGCCCGCACCGACGCCGACACCGCCGGTCGTCTCGACACCCGAGGCGGCGAGTGGCAGCGGCCCGTTGCCGGTTCCGGTGGCGTCGGCCGTGCTGGCGCAGCCCGAATATGCGGCACCCGCGAGCGCGCCGCGCAGCAACACCATCCCGGGCGTCCCGGGCGAGTGGAACGGACCGGGCGGTGCTTCGCCGAACGGCGCGCTGTCCCCGTCGTCACCGGGAAGCGGTGGGGCGTCTGTCCAGCCGGTGACGCCGGCCTACCCGCTTTCCACCCAGCCCACGACGCCAAATCCCGCCTCGCCCGCTGCGGCGCAATAAACACTGGCCATCGATGAGGGGAGCGGCCCGGTGTACGCCGGGCGGATTTGCCATAACAGTTATGCGACATTCTCATGACTGGCCGGTCATGGCTTGCGCTATATTCATGACGATATAGCGGGGGCGGAGGCGTCTGCCGCGACACCGGGGAGGACGCAAGCCATGTTCATTCGGCAGTTGAGTTATCTCGTGGCGCTTTCGCAGGCGCAGCACTTTCGTCGCGCGGCGGAACTGTGCAACGTGTCGCAGCCGACGCTGTCCGGTGCGATTCGCAGCATCGAGGAAGAGTTCGGCTTGCCGATCGTGCGACGCGGACGCCGCTTCGAGGGCTTCACCCCGGAAGGCGAGCGTGTGCTCGCGTGGGCGCGTCAGGTGCTGGCCGATTGCGAGGGACTACGACAGGAGGCGAGCGCGAGCCGCCGCGAAGTCGCCGGTTGTCTGCGCATCGGCGCGATTCCCACGGCGCTGCCGCTGGTGCCCCTGCTCACCGACGCCTGCCTGCGCGACTTCCCCGGCATGCGCCACGAGGTCTACACGCTCTCTGCGACGCAGGCATTGCGTCAGCTCGCCGAACTCGATCTGGACGTTGGGTTGAGCTATCTCGACGATCCCCGGCTGCGGGAATTCGAAACCATCCCCCTGTTCCGCGAACGATATGTGCTGATCGCACGTGACGAGACCGCATTGGCCGGACGCACGTCGCTCTCGTGGCACGAGGCGGCGAAGCTGCCGTTGTGTCTGCTCACGAGCAACATGCAATGCCGTCAGGGTATCGATGCGGCGCTGGCGCGCGCGGGCACGTCTGCGTCGCCGCGCGTGGAGACGGATTCGCTCATGGCGCTGTATGCGCATGTGCGTTGTGCTGGGCTCTTCAGCATCGTGCCGCACAGCGTGCTGTGTCTCGCGGAGATGCGCGACGAACTGCATGCCGTGCCGTTACAGCCTGCCTTGCATCGCGAGATCGGTCTGATTCTGCGTGAGCGTCAGCCGCGTCCGCCGCTGCTCGAAGCGGCCGTGGCATCGTTCCGCTCAGTCGATTTGCAGACGAGATTGGACGCGCTGCTGCCAGCGTAGCTACGCTCGGGCAGCGGCAGGCGAGCCTGGAATGCGGCGCATACGTCGTCTCATTCGCAACGAAACGGCCGCCAAGCACTTCCAGGAGGTTCACTTCGACGCTTCGATGCTCCGATGCTAATCGGCACCGCGGCGCATCGCGACGCCTGCAACACCACGACGTGACATCACGTGTCGACACCGCTTGAAAAAAACCTTGACCTGAAGTGGACTTGAGTTGGCAGACTTCATGGCATACGCAAAACCGAGCGGATCACGGGACATCGTGGGGATCGACCGACGTCCGTTCGGCGCGCACCTTCAAGAGGTTTGCCAATGACCACATCCGTCAATCACGATCAGGCCGCGCTATGGAACGGAGGTTCGGGTAGTGCTTGGGTAGATAACCGCGTCACGCTCGATCAGATGTTCACGCCGCTCGCACGATTCCTTGTCGATCGCGCCCGCGAAGTGGCGCAACACGTGCCGTCGGGACGATTGCTGGACGTCGGATGCGGCGCCGGCGGCTCGACGCTTGCTCTGGCCACCGCACTCGGCGACCGGTGGCACCTCACCGGCGCCGACATCTCCGCACCGATGATCGCCGTCGCACGCTCACGCGCCACACATGCGCGGGCACCGGTCGGGTTCATCCGCGCGGACGTGCAGACGCACGCTTTCCCGCCCGCGCGCTTCGACCTCATCGTCTCGCGACTCGGCGTGATGTTCTTCGACGATCCGGTCGCTGCGTTCGCCAATTTGCGGGCTGCGGCGCGTCCAGGTGCGGTGTTGCATGCGCTTGCATGGCGCAGTCCCGCCGAGAATTCGTTCATGACGGTTGCCGAGCGCACGGCGGTATCGCTGTTCTCGGGTCTGCCGCGCGTGCCGGGGGCACCAGGGCAATTCGGTTTCGCGGATCGGGAACGTGTCGCGCAGATACTGAGCGCAAGCGGCTGGGAAGAGGTCACGCTCACGGCCGTGGATTTCGAATGCGCGTTTGCACAAGCCGATCTGAGTGAGTATGCGTCGCGTCTGGGCCCCGTCGGATTAGCCCTCGCCAGGATGGCGCCGCACGAACGCACGCCCGTGATCGATGCCCTCGTCGACGCCTACGCCCCGTTCGTGCATAACGGCGAAGTACGTTTCACCTCCGCATGCTGGCACCTCGCGGCCCGCGTGCCGGCCGTCTGAGCCCTCGTCTTGTGCGTTGATAGGTCTCGCCGATCATGCGATCGGCCGGAACGATTTTCCAAGCGTGTCTGCGGCCCCGATCATTGGCCTCAATGCAGCGACGTTGTCATGCGTCGCCAACGCAGACATCTTGTAGAAAATCATTCAGGAGCGAGACATCATGGCCAAGATTGTATGTGTGCTGTACGACGACCCGGTCACCGGATACCCGAAAACCTACGCCCGCGACGATCTGCCGAAGATCGAATGCTATCCCGATGGCCAGACGCTGCCGACGCCGCGCGCCATCGACTTCCAGCCGGGCGCACTGCTTGGCAGCGTGTCGGGCGAACTGGGCCTGCGCAAGTATCTCGAATCGAACGGCCACCAACTCGTGGTGACGTCAAGCAAGGACGGCGATAACAGCGTGCTCGATCGCGAATTGGCCGACGCCGAAATCGTGATCTCGCAACCGTTCTGGCCCGCTTACATGACGGCCGAGCGCATCAAGCGCGCGAAGAAGCTGAAGATGATCGTGACCGCCGGTATCGGCTCGGATCACACCGATCTGCAAGCGGCCATGGAGCACGGCATCACGGTCGCAGAAGTCACGTACTGCAACAGCAACAGCGTTGCCGAACACGTGATGATGACGACGCTCGCCCTCGTGCGTAACTATCTGCCGTCGTACAACTGGGTGCTCAAGGGCGGCTGGAACATCGCCGATTGCGTCGAGCGTTCGTACGATCTGGAAGGCATGCACGTGGGCACGGTCGCCGCAGGGCGGATCGGTCTGCGAGTGCTGCGCCTGATGAAGCCGTTCGGCACGCATTTGCACTACCTCGATCGCCACCGTCTGCCGGAGTCGGTCGAGAAGGAACTGAACCTCACGCACCACACGAGCCTCGAGAGCCTGGCGAAGGCTTGCGACGTGGTCACGCTGAACTGCCCGTTGCACCCGGAAACGGAGCACATGATCAACGCCGACAGCCTGAAGCACTTCAAGCGCGGCGCGTATCTGATCAACACGGCACGCGGCAAACTGTGCGATCGCGACGCTGTGGCAGCCGCCCTCGAAAGCGGTCAGCTCGCCGGCTACGGCGGCGACGTGTGGTTCCCGCAACCGGCGCCGGCGGATCACCCGTGGCGCAGCATGCCGCACCACGGCATGACGCCGCACATCTCCGGCACGAGCCTCTCGGCACAGACGCGTTACGCCGCCGGTACCCGTGAAATTCTGGAGTGCTACTTCGAGAACCGTCCGATCCGCAACGAGTATCTGATCGTGCAGGGCGGCAAGCTCGCCGGTGTTGGCGCCCACTCGTACAGCGCGGGCAATGCCACGGGCGGCTCGGAAGAAGCGGCTCGCTTCAAGAAATCGGCCTGACGTCAGCGTCAGTCCTGAAGATTCACCGTAATCAACGCAGTACGGCAATGCCCGCCGGGTCGTCGGTCCGACGTCCAGCGGGGCAGTACCTCCTCGTGCATCGTCGCGTTCTCAAGCCGGTCATCATCATCGATGAGCCGGCTTTTTTTCTCGCTCGAATGCTGTCCGGCTCAGGCAGGACGCTTCGGAATGTCGAGGCCACGAACAACCGCGGGACGCGCTGCACATGCTTGAACCGGGCGAATTCGACCAGCTCGCCCGCTTCATAGAAGCCGACGAGGTTTCGGATCCACGGGAACGTGGCGATGTCGGCGATTGTGTACTCGTCGCCCATGATCCATTGGCGGTCTGCCAGATGCGCGTCGAGTACACCGAGCAGACGCTTCGATTCGTTCACGTAGCGATCACGCGAGCGCTTGTCTTCAAATTCCTTGCCGGCGAACTTGTGGAAGAAGCCCAACTGGCCGAACATCGGCCCCACGCCGCCCATCTGGAACATCACCCATTGCAGCGTTTCGTAACGCGCGGCCGGATCGGCGGGTAGCAGCTTGCCGGTCTTCTCGGCGAGATACCAGAGAATCGCGCCCGACTCGAACAGCGGCAGCGGCTTGCCGTCAGGACCGTTCGGATCGAGGATCGCGGGAATCTTGTTGTTCGGGTTGAGCGAGACAAACTCGGGCGAGAGTTGGTCGTCGGTCTGGAAGCTCACCAAATGCACTTCGTACGGCAGCCCGATTTCTTCGAGCATGATCGACACCTTCACGCCGTTGGGCGTGGGCAGCGAATACAGTTGCAGGCGGTCCGGATGCGCAGCAGGCCACTTGCGCGTGATCGGAAACTGGGACAAATCGGCGGACTGATCGGACATGGGGATCGACGCATTCTTGATAAGCGGCCAGCAGCGCCGCGGGACAGCCAATATAACGCCAAGCGCAAAGACGTGCTGACGATGGTTTCGACGTGGTCTGCGCAATGCACCCGCAGTGGGCGGCCTGACGCAAGCCTCGCTGTTCATGACAGACGTATGGCTGGTTTCGTGAATCTCGCTCACGAAATCGTCAAGAATTCTCACCTTGCATGCGTGCGCATCGCCGCCTTAAATAGAAAACCTTCACCGCGCTTGCATGGCACTCCGACGCGTGAAGTCCCGTCACGATGGCTGGCATAGTCTGCCGCGCTGCCTCCCGTGTCGCGACGTGGCATCCCCCGCCTTCACAGGCGCCACGTCCGGCACCCCTCGTTGTCGTTCATCTCGCGCACTGCGCAAGGATCGCACCATGAGCACATTCAAGACGAAGGATGGCACCTCGATTTTCTACAAGGACTGGGGCAAAGGCCGCCCCGTTGTGTTCTCCCACGGCTGGCCGCTGAGCGCCGATGCCTGGGATGCCCAGATGCTGTTTCTCGTGCAGCAGGGGTATCGCGTGATCGCCCATGACCGTCGCGGGCACGGTCGCTCGGATCAACCCGGCACCGGTAACGACATGGATACCTATGCCAGCGATCTATCCGAATTGGTCGAGTCGCTCGGGCTGCAAGAGGCGACGTTCGTCGGCCACTCGACGGGCGGCGGTGAAGTGGCGCACTATCTCGGCCGTCATGGCACGCGTCGCGCGGCGCAGGCGGTGCTCATCGGCGCGGTGCCGCCCATCATGGTCAAGTCAGACAAGAATCCGAATGGCTTGCCCATCGGTGTGTTCGATGAGATTCGCGCGAATGTGGCGGGCAATCGCTCGCAGTTCTATCAGGATCTCGCCGTGCCGTTCTACGGCTACAACCGGCCGAATGCCAAGAAGTCGCAGGGTGTGATCGACGCGTTCTGGCTGCAAGGCATGTGGGGCTCGCATCTGGGCCAGTATCTTTGCGTCAAGGAATTCTCGGAGGTCGACTACACCGAGGATCTGAAGAAGATCGACGTGCCGACGCTCGTGCTGCATGGTGACGATGACCAGATCGTGCCCATCGACGATGCGGGCAAACTCAGTGCGCAGATCATCAAGAACGCCACGCTGAAGATCTATCCAGGTGGCGCGCACGGCATGTGTACGGTTGAAGCCGACAAGGTGAATGCCGATCTGCTCGCGTTCCTGCGCAAGGCGTCGTGAGAGGCAGAAGGGCATGAAAAAAGGGAGGCGCGTGCCGTCCCTTTTTTCTGGATATTTCAGGTGAAGAACGACACTCAGGCGTTGCTCAGCACCTTGGCGATGCTGTCGGCCACCACGCCAACGTTCTTCCCATTCAGGCCAGCCACGCACATACGGCCCGAGCGGATCAGATAAACGCCGTGCTCTTCACGCAGCACGTCGACTTGCGACGCCGACAGACCCGTGTACGTGAACATGCCGCGCTGCTCGAGATAACGCGAGAGCATGTTATCGGGCACATGACCGCGCAGGCCGTCGTGAATCGCACCGCGCATGCGCGTGATGCGTTGGCACATCTCGGTGAGTTCGGCTTCCCACGACTTGCGCAGTTCCGGGGTGCTCAGCACCTTGGCAACGATCTTCGCGCCGTGCGTCGGCGGGTTGCTGTAGTTCGAACGCACCGCGCTCGTCAGTTGACCCAGCACGCGATCGGCGGCTTCTGCCGATTCGCAGATGACCGACAGGCCGCCGCAACGCTCGCCGTACAGCGAGAAGTTCTTTGAGAACGAATTGGCGACGAAGGCCGGCACACCCTGGCGGGCCAGTTCGCGGATCACGAAGGCGTCGGCTTCGATGCCCGAGCCGAAGCCTTGGTACGCCATGTCCACGAAGGGCAGCAGTTCGCGCTTCTTGAGCACGTCGATCAGTTGCACCCACTGTGCGTCGTTCAGATCGACGCCGGTCGGGTTGTGGCAGCACGCATGCAGCAGCACAACGCTGCGTGCCGGCAGCTTGTCGATGGCGTCGACCATGGCTTCGAATTGCAGGCCGCCCGTGGCTTCATCGTAATACGGATACGTATTCACGGTGAAACCGGCGCGCTCGAAGATGAAGCGATGGTTGTCCCACGTCGGATCGCTCACCCACACTTGCGAGCCGGGGAAGTAACGCTTGATGAAGTCGGCGCCGACCTTGAGCGCGCCCGAACCGCCAAGCGTCTGCACCGTGGCGATGCTGCCGGCGGTGCGTCCGGGCGAGTCTTCACCGAACACGAGAGCTTGCACGGCATCGCGATAGTTGGCGAAGCCCGCCATCGGCAGGTACGGCTTCGGACCGACTTCGGCGAGCAGCAGCGCTTCAGCCTGACGCACGGCCTGCATGACCGGCAGACGCCCGTCTTCGTCGTAATAGATGCCGATGCTCAGGTTGACCTTGTTGGTACGGGGATCCTTCGCGAAATTCTCATTGAGCGACAGGATCGGGTCACCGGGGTAGGCATCGATATGTTCGAACATGGCAGTTCCTGGAAAACGAAAGAAAGTCGGTGATGCGGGCTGCGCGAGCGGCGGTCCGGCCCGGGTGGCCCAGGCGGCGCCTGCGACGCTAAACGACCGATGATACCGCTAGTGAGGTATTGCCGGGTATGCCCCGGGCGCATGGCGCCCGGGAGATGCGTCGTTTTCCTGCGACGGGCCGCTGCCGGCGCCGATAGGCCCGGTTCGGCGCCGCTTAGCGTGTTGCGTTGACCGGAACCGGGGCGGCGCTGTTCTTCTGGCGCAGGCGATAGCCGATGCCGAGCACCGCCAGCCACACCGGGATCAGGTAGACCGAAATGCGCAGATCCGGGATCAGGAACATTACGACCAGAATGCCGCCGAGGAATGCCAGACACACGTAGTTCGTGAGCGGGTAGCCGAGGCTCTTGAACAACGTGGTCTCACCTGCGCGCGCCTTGGCGCGGCGGAAGGCCAGATGGATCACGCTGATCATCGCCCAGTTGATGATCAGCGCCGACACGACCAGCCCCATCAGCAGCTCGAACGCCTTGCCCGGCATGAAGTAGTTGATCACCACACACAAAGCGGTCGCGGCTGCCGAGACGCCGAGCGCCGCGAGCGGGATACCCCGGGCATTCACCTTGAGCAGCGCGCGCGGCGCGTTGCCCTGACCGGCCAGACCGTAGAGCATGCGGCTGTTGCAGTACACGCAACTGTTGTACACGGACAGGGCCGCAGTGAGCACCACGGCGTTGAGCACGTGGGCGACGAAATTGCTGTTCAACTCATGGAAGATGAGCACGAACGGGCTGCCGCCGGTCACGACCTTTTCCCACGGATACAGCGAGAGCAGCACGCCGAGGGCGCCGACGTAGAAAATCAGAATGCGGTAGATGACCTGATTGGTCGCCCGCGGAATGGTGCGCGACGGATTGTCGGCTTCGGCCGCAGTGATGCCGACCAGCTCGAGGCCGCCGAACGAGAACATGATGACGGCCATCGCCATGACGAGGCCCGACACGCCGTTCGGGAAGAAGCCGCCGTGCTGCCACAGGTTGGCCACGCTGGCCTCGGGGCCCGCGTTGCCGGAGAAGAGCAAGTAGCCGCCGAACCCGATCATGCCGACGATGGCGGCGACCTTGATGATGGCGAACCAGAACTCCATCTCACCGTACGACTTCACGCTTGAGAGGTTGATGGCGTTGATGATGCCGAAGCACACGAGCGCCGAGACCCAGGTGGGAATGGCGGGCCACCAATACTGCACATAGATGCCGACGGCCGAGAGTTCGGCCATTGAGACCAGGACGTAGAGGACCCAGTAATTCCAGCCCGAGACGAAGCCTGCGAACTGGCCGCAATACTTGTTGGCGAAGTAACTGAATGAGCCGGCGACCGGTTCGTCGACGACCATTTCACCGAGCTGTCGCATGATGAAAAACGCGACGATGCCCGCGATGGCGTAGCCCAGCAGAACGGATGGGCCAGCGGTTTTGATGGTTTGAGCGATGCCTAGAAAGAGGCCGGTGCCGATCGCGCCACCCAGCGCGATCAATTGGATGTGACGATTCTTCAGGCCGCGGTGGAGCGAGCCTTCTTGTGCTGCGTTGCCGGACATGTCTGTTCCTTACCCTACCTTCGTTGCCCCGCGGCGCGCTTCTCTGTCTTCGTTCTGTGAGAACGAATCGGAATCGTTGAGCCGCCACGGCGCGGCGCTTATGGCGCCGTCGCCGTGTCCTTTGTGATCATCGTTGCGAGCGATGATCGCGAGCCCGGCGCGCACGCTGCGTACGCTGCGTGTGTCGCCGGGTGTCTCCCCTGGACTCAGACCTTGAGCGTGCCCCGCTCGATCTGGTCGCGCTCGAGCGATTCGAACAGCGCCTTGAAGTTGCCTTCGCCGAAGCCGTCATCGCCCTCACGCTGGATGAACTCGAAGAACACCGGGCCGAGCAGGGTCTTCGAGAAGATCTGCAGCAGCAGACGCGGCTTGCCGCCTTCGGTCGTACCGTCGAGCAGAATGCCGCGCGCCTTCAGTTCGCCGACCGGCTGGCCGTGACCCGGCAGACGGGTTTCGAGCGCATCGTAGTAGAAGTCGTTCGGCGCGGTCATGAGGTCAACACCGGCCATTTGCAGGCGGTCGATGACCTCAAGCAGGTTGTCCGTGAGGAACGCAATGTGCTGAATGCCCTCACCGTTGAAGGCCATCAGGAATTCCTCGATCTGGCCGCTGCCCTTGGCGGATTCCTCGTTCAGGGGAATGCGGATTTTACCATCGGGTGCCGTCATGGCCTTCGACGTCAGGCCCGTGTATTCGCCCGAGATGTCGAAGTAGCGGATTTCACGGAAGTTGAAGAGCTTCTCGTAGAAGTTGGCCCAGTAAGCCATGCGGCCGCGATATACGTTGTGCGTCAGGTGATCGATGAGACGCAGGCCGTGACCGACCGGATGACGGTCGACGCCTTCGACGTATTCGAAGTCGATGTCATAGATCGACTTGCCTTCTTCGAAACGGTCGATGAGATACAGCGGCGCGCCGCCGATGCCCTTGATCGCGGGCAGGCGCAGCTCCATCGGACCGGTCGAGATCTCGACCGGTTGAGCGCCGAGTTCCAGTGCGCGGGCGTAAGCCTTGTGCGAGTCCTTCACACGGAACGCCATGCCACAGGCGCTCGGGCCGTGTTCGGCGGCGAAGTAGGCCGCTTCGCTGTTCGGCTCGCGGTTCACGATGAAGTTGACCTCGCCCTGGCGGTACAGCACTACGTCTTTCGAGCGGTGACGCGCCACGAGCGTAAAGCCCATCTGCTCGAAAATGGGTTCAAGAACGTTCGGGGTGGGCGACGCGAATTCCACGAATTCGAAGCCCATCAATTGCATCGGGTTGTCAAAGAGGTCGGCCATGATCGTCTCGGCTTGGTGAGGTGATTTGTGAGGTGACTGATTCGTTGGACGCGTGCATCGCCCGGTGGTTGTCATCCGATATAAACCTGTGGCGCTGGAAGATGCAACAAAATTGTGGTTTGTTGACCGTGTGGTCGGGATATGGTGTCTCGTCCGTTCCATCCGCCGGAACCCTTGCGGTGGCAAGGGCGTTGCACGTGTTTTCGATGTTTTCCGGGGCTCAGTGTAAGGGCGTCGCCACAAAATAGGATTTCGTAACTGAGATAGGGAAACCCTAGGTTATGCATTAATATTTCGTCATTCGAATGCTGTGGGAAATAAAAGTGCATAACATCGAGATCGATCGAATCGACGTCCGGCTGCTGGGGATTTTGCAGTCGAACGGGCGAATTTCGAATCTGGAACTGGCCGAGGCGATCAAGCTGTCGCCCGCACAAACGCTGCGACGTCACCGTCGGCTGGAGGAGATGGGGGTGATCAGAGGCTACGACACCCGTCTCGACGCGCAACGGCTCGGATTCAGCGTGGTCGCGTTCGTTCACGTGACGATGGAGCGCGGTCACATCCGTGACCTGTCGAACTTCAAGGGTCTGGTCGCGGAGTTGGCGCAGATTCAGGAATGCTTCTCCGTGACGGGCGATATCGATTACGTGCTCAAGGTCGTCGCCCGAGATCTGAAGGGCTTGTCCGATTTTCTGCTCGATACGCTGATGCGCATTCCGGGTGTGAGCGCCGTCAAATCCAGCGTTTGTCTCGACGAGATCAAATGCACGTCGGCCGTGCCGCTCTCGGCCTGACGCTCGCAACGCCGATCCGCGGCGAGGCGCAGCCGCCCACGCGAACACGCCGTGAGAGCCACGCGGCCATGGTGAAAGCCCATAGCGCGAAGACAGCGCAGAAGATCGTCGTGAGCTGGCTGGCAGATGCCGTCGACACATTCGGGCCGTGCGAAATCGCGGGAAGGATGCCGACTGCAGATGTTCTCGTCGATGCCGACGAGGAACACCGTCAGCGCAAGCCACCACACTTGCGCCATGCGCGGACGTGTGAGAGTGGTTGCGGCGCTCGCGGACGAGGGAAGATGGGATGCCAAGGTGATCGCCGATGTGCGACGTGTCCCGTACGACACCGGGATCGGCGCCGACGGCAGAGCATGTCGATCCGTCGGGTTTCGAGGCTGACCTTCGGTTATCCCATAGGCACACACGATCTCGGGACCTCGTTGCGCGACAATCTGTCCTGCCCATCATGGGAATCTTGCGAGGCTACACATCATGGTTGACAGCGCCCGAAAATCTGTGATCTTATGTGGCACATGATCACCGCGCAATTCTCCCTCTCGCTACGACTACTAGCCCGTTCCACCGGGCTTGGTCCGTTGCTGCGCGCGTGCATCGTCTGAATTCCTCACTGAAGCACCGCTGATTTTCCCCAGTTACGCCGACCTGAGCCCCGGTTCCTCCAACCGGCGGTCGTAGCTTTTTTGCGTTCATGCGTCGTCCGGTTGACACTTTTGCCGACAATCGAGACAACGCCATGCTGAAGAACCCCGCCACGAAGTACCGCCCGTTCACTCCGGTCAATATTCCGGACCGACAGTGGCCGAACCGCACCATCACGCGTGCACCGATCTGGATGAGTACCGATCTGCGTGACGGCAACCAGGCGCTGTTCGAGCCGATGGATGCCCAGCGCAAGATGCGCATGTTCAAGACGCTCGTCGCCATCGGTTTCAAGGAAATCGAAGTGGCGTTCCCGTCAGCGTCCGACACCGATTTCAACTTCGTGCGTGAGTTGATCGAAGGCGGTCACATTCCCGACGACGTCACCATCGAAGTGCTCACGCAAGCCCGCGACGACCTCATCGAGCGTACGTTCGAGGCCCTCAAGGGCGTGCCGCGTGCCATCGTTCACCTCTACAACGCCACCGCCCCCGAATTCCGACGCATCGTTTTCAATCTCGACCAGCCGGGCGTGAAGGCGCTCGCCGTCGGGGCCGCCACGACGATCAAACGCTGTGCCGACGCTGCACCGGACACGCAATGGACGTTGCAATACAGTCCCGAGACGTTCACCGGCACCGAACTCGAATTCGCGAAGGAAGTTTGCGATGCCGTGTTCGACGTATGGCAGCCGACGCCGGAGCGCAAGTCCATCGTCAACTTGCCGGCCACGGTAGAAATCGGTACGCCGAACTTCTACGCCGACCAGATCGAGTGGATGCACCGCAATCTCGCTCGCCGTGATTCGCTGATCCTCTCGGTTCACCCGCACAACGATCGCGGCACGGCCGTGGCCGCGGCCGAACTGGCCGTGATGGCCGGTGCCGATCGCATTGAAGGTTGCCTCTTCGGTAACGGTGAGCGCACCGGTAACGTCGATCTCGTCACGCTCGCGCTGAATTTGTACACGCAGGGTGTCGACCCGGGCCTCGACTTCTCGAACATCAACGAAGTGGCCCGCACCTCGGAAGAGTGCACGCAGTTGCCCGTGCATCCGCGTCACCCGTATGTCGGCGATCTGGTCTTCACCGCGTTTTCGGGCTCGCACCAGGACGCCATCAAGAAGGGCTTCGCCGTGCAGCAGCCGGACACGTTCTGGGAACTGCCGTACTTGCCTATCGATCCGAGCGATCTCGGTCGCACGTACGACTCGATCATTCGCGTGAATAGCCAGTCGGGCAAGGGGGGGATTGCCTACTTGCTGGAGCAGGCATATGGCGTGCAGATGCCGCGTCGTCTGCAAGTGGATTTCAGCTCGGCCGTGCAGCGCCACACCGACGAGACCGGCGCAGAAATCACGGCGCCGCAGATCTGGCAACTGTTCCAGAAGGAATACGTGGAGTCCGGCGAGCCGGTCGCCTACATCGGTCACACGCTCTCTGAGCGCGACGGCCGTCAGCACATCACGGTGACTGTCGACATTCAAGGTCAGCGCACCACGGTGTCGGGCACCGGTAACGGTCCGCTCGACGCGCTGATGCACGCCATGCGCACGCCGGTGCGTGTGCAGCACTACGAGGAGCGTGCGCTCACGCAAGGGGCTGATGCTCGCGCCATCGCCATTGCAGAAATGGCAGGCGAAACCATCGTGGGCAGCGCGTTCGGCGTGGGCATCGATGCGAATCTGACGACGGCGTCGATTCGCGCGGTTATCAGCGGCATCAACCGTGCTTATGCCCGCAGCGAAGCGGATGCACAGGCCACGTTCTTCGATGCCGTGATGCGCGACGTCGCCAAGGCCGTCTGAACGGTTATCCGAACAACAAGCAGGACGGAAGGAAAGCAGGAGACACAGGGCAGACGAGTCCCGCGCGACACTGATCGTGCGCACGGGACCCCGGTGCGGCGTAGCGAGACTTACCCAGTCCCGCGCGCGCCCCGGCCCGAAAACATCAGCGGGGTAGTGGGATTACACCGCTTCGATGGCGATAGCGATGCCTTGGCCGACCCCAATGCACATCGTACACAGCGCAAAGCGACCACCAGAACGCTTGAGTTGATACATCGCCGTCGTGACCAGACGTGCGCCGCTCATGCCGAGCGGATGGCCCAGCGCAATGGCGCCACCGTTCGGATTGACGCGCAGGTCGTCGTCGGCCACGCCGAGCTGGCGCAGCACGGCCAGGCCCTGGCTCGCAAACGCCTCGTTGAGTTCGATGACGTCGAACTGATCGAGCGACATACCGAGCCGCGCGAGCAGTTTTTTCGTTGCGGGAGCCGGACCGATGCCCATGATGCGCGGTGCCACCCCTGCCGTCGCCATGCCCAGGATCCGGGCTCGCGGCGTCAGGCCAAAGCGCGCCGCACTCGCCTCGTCTGCTAACAGCAGAGCGCAGGCGCCGTCGTTGACGCCAGAAGCGTTACCGGCGGTCACGGTCCCGTCAGGGCGTACCACGCCCTTGAGTCTGGCAAGCGCTTCCATGCTCGTCGCACGCGGGTGTTCGTCGCGATCCACAATGATCGCTTCGCCTTTCTTCTGGGCGATGGACACCGGCGTGATTTCCTCGGCAAGCGTGCCGTTCGCCTGAGCGCGCGCTGCCTTCTCTTGCGAGCGCACCGCAAAGCGATCCTGATCTTCACGGCTGATGCCGAACTCGGTCGCGACGTTCTCGCCCGTCTCGGGCATCGAATCCACACCGTACTGCGCCTTCATCAACGGATTGACGAAACGCCAGCCGATGGTCGTATCGTAAATCTCGGCCTGACGCGAAAACGCGCTCGCCGCCTTGCCCATCACGAACGGGGCACGGCTCATGCTCTCCACGCCACCTGCAATCATCAGACCGGCTTCGCCCGCCTTGATGGCGCGTGCGGCCGTGCCGATGGCGTCCATCCCCGAACCGCACAGGCGGTTGAGAGTCGCGCCCGGCACCTCTTGCGGCAGCCCCGCCAGCAGCGACGACATGCGCGCCACGTTGCGGTTGTCTTCGCCGGCTTGGTTGGCGCAGCCGAAGATCACGTCATCCACTTGTGTCCAGTCGACGCTGCCGTTGCGCGCCATGAGCGCCTTGAGGGGGATGGCGCCGAGGTCGTCGGCACGCACGGAGGACAGCGCGCCGCCGTAGCGACCGATCGGGGTGCGAATCGCGTCGCAGATAAAGACTTCACTCATTTGTCTACCTCACAATGAAAATCGCCGGGTCACATCAGGTGATGTCCCGGCGATGGTGTCGTGCGATGGGTCAGGTAACCGCCGGTGACGGCAGCAGCGTCACGCCGGTCAGACGTTGTAGTTCGTCGAACGAGAGACCGTCGACGATGTCGATCACGCGCAGACCTTCAGGGGTGACATCGAGCACTGCCAGATCGGTGTAGATGCGGGTGACGCAACCGACACCGGTGAGCGGATACGTGCATTGCTCGACGATCTTGCTCTCGCCCTGCTTGGTCTGGTGTTCCATCATCACGAACACCTGCTTGGCGCCGCTCGCGAGGTCCATCGCGCCGCCTACGGCCGGGATCGCGTCGGGGGCGCCGGTATGCCAGTTGGCGAGGTCGCCCGTCGTCGAGACCTGGAACGCACCGAGTACGCAGAAGTCGAGGTGGCCGCCGCGCATCATCGCGAACGAATCGGCGTGGTGGAAGAAGGCGCCGCCCGGTTTGAGCGTGACGGGTTGCTTGCCGGCGTTGATGAGGTCTTCGTCCTCTTCGCCCTTTGCGGGGGCCGGGCCCATGCCAATCACGCCGTTCTCGCTCTGGAGAATGATCTCCTTCTCGGCGGGCAGGTGATTGGCCACGGCGGTCGGCAGGCCGATACCGAGGTTCACATAAGCGCCGTCCGGAATGTCCTGGGCGACGCGGGCGGCCATCTGGTCGCGGGTCAGTCGGTTCATATCGTGCTCCGAAATCAGATGGGGATCAGGCGTGCGCGGTGCCGGGCACCGCGACGACGCGCTGAACGAAGATGCCGGGTGTGACCACGGCTTCCGGATCGAGGTCGCCCAGTTCGACGACTTCGCCTACCTGAACGATGGCGCACTTTGCCGCCGTAGCCATGATCGGGCCGAAGTTGCGGGCGGTCTTGCGATACACGAGGTTGCCCCAGCGGTCGCCTTTGAGTGCCTTGATGAGCGCGAAGTCGGCGTGGATCGGCAGTTCGAAGACATAGGACTTGCCGTCGATCACGCGCGTTTCCTTGCCCTCGGCGAGCAGCGTGCCGTAGCCGGTCGGCGTGAAGAAACCGCCGATGCCTGCACCAGCAGCACGAATGCGCTCGGCGAGATTGCCCTGAGGCACCAGTTCCAGCTCGATCTTGCCCGCACGATAGAGCGCGTCGAACACCTGCGAGTCGGTCTGTCGCGGGAACGAGCAAATGATCTTGCGTACGCGCCCGGCTTTGAGCAGCGCGGCGAGGCCCGTCTCACCGTTACCGGCGTTGTTGTTGACGATGGTCAGATCGCGCGCGCCCTGGTCGATCAGGGCGTCGATAAGCGCCGAGGGCATCCCGGCGTTGCCGAAGCCGCCAATCATGATCGTCGCGCCGTCGTGAACGTCGGCGACCGCGCTGGCGAGCGAGTCGTAAATCTTGTTGATCACACGTGCCTCCTGGGCAGTTCCATCGGGCTGACGGGCTTGCGCCCCTTCGCCCCGGTTGGGTGTCTCCCGGCGATGGCCTCTTGTCCAGTGGCCTCGTCTGGTTCACAATGTTCTTATAGCGAACAAATATTCGCTATAAGAACAGCGTAAGCCTTCCGGTGTCGGGCGTCAAGCGAGGGTCTGCCTGGCCGTCGGGCCACCCCGGAGTGCGGGACGTCATGAGATCGCGTGTGCCGCACGGTGGAACCGGCGGCGCAAATCCATTACGCTTGCCGTTCACGCGAAGACAGCCATTACCCACATTTCCCACACCTACATGACACTTGTGCCGAACGACGCTACCGAACCGACCGACAAGAAACCGGGTGACTCCTATGTGCAGTCGTTCGCGCGCGGGTTGGCGGTCGTGAAGGCGTTCAACGCAGCGCGTCCGGCGCAAACGCTCTCGGAAGTCGCGCAGGCCTCTGGCCTGACCCGTGCCGGCGCCCGCCGCATTTTGCTCACGCTCGAGGCGCTGGGCTACGTACGAAGCGAGGGGCGGCTGTTCCGGCTCACGCCGAGAATTCTCGACCTCGGCTTTTCCTATCTGACGTCAATGCCGCTGTGGAACCTCGCCGAGCCGTTCATGGAAGCGCTCGTGCAGCAGGTGCAGGAGAGCAGCTCCGCGTCGGTGCTCGATGGCGACGACATCGTCTACGTGCTGCGCGTGCCCGTGCGCAAGGTCATGTCGATCAACCTGTCGATCGGCAGCCGTTTGCCGGCGTGGTGCACATCGATGGGACGCGTGATGCTCTCGGCGTTGCCTGACGACGAACTCGACGCCGCATTGCGTCGCGCTGACATTCGTCAACACACGCGTCGCACGGTGACTGACATCGATGCGCTGCGCGAGCGGATTCTTGGCGTGCGCGCCAAGGGATGGGCGCTGGTCGATCAGGAGTTGGAGGAGGGGCTGATTTCGATTGCCGCGCCGATTCGCAATCGGTCGGGGCAGGTGATCGCGGCGCTGAACGTCAGCGGTCAGGCGAACCGGACGTCGGCGGCCGACATGGAAACGAAGTTCCTCGCGCCGCTTCAGCAGGCGGCACAGAAGATTTCACAGATGGTCGTGGTGTAACGTCTGCACGCGCAACGAAACACGTCGCACAAGGACAGCGGGGCGCCCGATAACCGGGCGCCCCGCATTCGTTTGGAAGCTGGTTTTGATACGTGAGGGCTGAAGGCTGCCGGCAGATCAGTCGATCAGCGCGCCGTGTTGCCGAGCGCGCCCGCGCGTGCCAGACGAAGCGCCGAGAGCAGCGTCTCGTGATCGCCGATCTGGTTGGCGAGCAACAGAATCAGTTGCGCGTTCGCGGCCTGACTCTGCGTATCGTCGAGATCGCGGTGCATGTCGATCAGGGCTTCGTAGAAATCATCCGGACGCGTCAGACGCGGTTGTGTGTCGAGTGCCATGAAGTGTCTCCTTCCTGCGAAATCGGTGTGATCTGAGCGTGGATCGATGCGACTGGCCCGCGTGCTTAGGCCGCGCATTGCATCGGCGCGACTTCCGGTGCCGTGCGACCCAGGGCGCGCTCGCGCGCGGCGGCAATCGCAGCGGCGTCGACGGTGCGCCACCGTGCACACACATGCTGATCCGGACGAATCAGATACACCGTGCCCGGCGCGGCGTCGTACCGTTGGGCGGTCAGACCTTGCGCGTCATGCCAGACGCTGTGGTCGTTGTGCGTATCCTGTGCGGCTTCGGCATCCGGCGTGACGAACACCGGCATCACCGGCACGTCGTCGTTCGCCAGCGCATCGAGGGCCGCGAGCGATGCCGCATCGAGTGAACCCGGCGCACCGAAAACGAGCGCGACGAAGCGTCCGCCCAGACGCGGCAGCAGCCAGCCGTCCTGCCCATGACGCGTGAGCGGTGCGTCTACGCAGGCGGCGCCCGGCACCATGCGGCCGTTGAACGAATCGCACTCGGTGGTGTTGAGTGACGACTCGTGCAGCACGGCGGGCACCGACAGTCGTCCGCTATTGACCAACTGACGTGCAAACGCGTGATCGCGCGCGAGCGTCAGCACGGCATCGCGGAAGACCCGTGAGACGGGACTCTTCGGCGTGATGAAATCGGTGGAACGCGTTGAATTACGGATGTTCTCGTCGGCGGCGAATTCGCGCTCACGCGCATAGGTATCGAGCAGCGTATCCGGCGCATGACCGGCGAGCACCAGCGCGAGTTTCCACGCGAGGTTCTCGGCATCCTGCACGCCGCTGTTCGCGCCGCGTGCGCCGAACGGCGACACACCATGCGCGGAGTCTCCGGCGAACAGCACGTGGCCGTGACGGAAGTCGTCCATGCGCAGGCAGGAGAACGTGTAGACGCTGACCCATTCGAGCGTGAATTTGGCATCCGGTCCGAGCAACGCCTGCACGCGCGGGATGACGCGCTCGGGTGTCCTCTCGAACGCCGGATCGGCGTCCCATCCCAGTTGGAAGTCGATGCGCCACACGTCGTCCGGTTGTCGGTGCAGCAGCACCGACTGATTCGGATGGAACGGTGGATCGAACCAGAACCAGCGCTCCGCAGGGAAGTCCGCGGTCATCTTGACGTCGGCGATCAGGAAGCGATCCTTGAACGTGCGTCCGTGGCTGTCGACACCGATGAGGTTGCGCACGGGACTGCGCGAACCGTCGGCGGCCACGACATAGCGAGCGCGCGTCTGATATTCGCCATCGGGTGTCTCGACTGTGAGCGTTACGCTCGCATCGGGCGCGCCGGGCGTGCCTTGCTGCGTGAGTCCGACGACCTTGCTCTTCCAGCGGATCTCGATGTTCGGCAGTTCGCGTGCGCGCTCGAACAGATAGCCTTCGACGTAATACTGCTGAAGATTGATGAACGCGGGACGATGGTGCCCTGCCTCGGGCAGCAGGTCGAAGTTATAGACCTCCTGATCGCGCAGGAACACGCGACCGACGTTCCAGCGCACGCCTTTTTGCACCATGCGCTCACCGCAGCCGAGACGGTCGAAAATATCTAGCGTGCGCTTGGCGAAGCAGATGGCGCGCGAGCCGGTCGAGAGGGTGCAGTCGTCATCGAGAACGATCACGGGCACGCCTTGCTGCGCGAGATTGATGGCGGTCGCCAGTCCTACCGGACCTGCGCCGACCACGATGACCGGATGCGTCTCAGGCGCGACGCCGCCGGATTGTTCCGCGCACGGCTGGTAATCGAACGTCAGGCGCTGGTAATCGATGCTGCTCATGCAATGTCTCCATCGTCGGCCCCTCACCGGCGCACACGCGCCGGCGGGTTCCGCTTTTTTACTTTTGCTTGTTGAACTCAGTCTTGCAGCGCGGCCCACATTTCCTTGTCACGCTGCGCCGTCCAGATGCGCGGGTGCGTAATGCCGCTCGCTTCGTCGAACGCGCGCGTTACATCGAACGGCAGGCAGTGTTCGTAGATGAACACGTGGCCGAACTTCGGATCCATCTGGCTGCGCGTGAGCGCCATCGCGCCCTTGAGGTCGAGCTTCTTTTCGACGGCTTGCTTGCCGGCTTCGAACAGCGTCGTCACGAAGTCCTTCGTGTAGGCGAGACCCTTGGCAACGTCGGCCGGCGTGGTCAGCGCGGGGCCACGGCCCGGCACGAGCTTCTCGGCGCCGAGCGCGGCCAGCGCATCGAGCGTGGCCGGCCATTCGGCGAGTTGCGCGTCACCGGTGTAGCAGGCGGCGTCGTACTCGACCAGATCGCCCGAGAACAGCACCTTCTGCGACGGCAGCCACACCACGGTGTCGCCCTTCGTGTGACCCGAACCGAGGTGCGCGATCTTCACTTCGAGCTTGCCGAGGAAAAGCGTGATTTCCTTCTCGAAGACGAGCGTCGGCCACGTGAGGCCGGGCACCGTCTCGACACCGGCGAACAGGCGCGGGAAGCGCTCGATCTCCGACTTCATGTCGGCTTCGCCGCGCTCGACGATCATTTCGTACGTGCCGCGGCTCGCGATGATCTGCTGGGCGCCTTCGGCGAAGTAAGCCGACGCGCCGAGCACGCGCACGGCATGGTAGTGCGAGAGCACCACGTACTTGATCGGCTTGTCGGTGACCGTGCGGATCTTCGCGATGAGGTCTTGCGCCATGGCGGGCGTGGCCGTCGTGTCGACGATCATCACGCCGTCGTCGCCAATGATGACGCCGGAGTTCGGATCGCCCTCGGCCGTATAGGCCCAGGTGTTTTCCGACAGTTGGGTGAACGTGACCTTTTTGGCTTCCAGGTCGGCTTGCGAGGCGAATGCTTTGGCCATGCTTGTCTCTCTCTCTTATCTCGTCTGCGGGGATGGTGCGGATGATGAGGGCATCTTACGAAACGCTCAGAATATTTGTCAATGACAAATCTGATTGTTATTTGCTAATGTGACGGCATAAGCGATCCGACGGCGTTCGCGTTCCGGGTTAACCCTGCGCAAATGGAGGGACGAATGAAAAAGCGAGCGCCGACTTGTTTAGAATCTAGGCCATTTTCCTTGGGGAGCCCGGCTCCTACGACTGCATGAACCGAATTCCGATGGACGGCACCGCCGACACGAGCGGCCAACCCGGCCGAGCCTCACGCGGCGTGCAAAGCGTGGATGTGGCCGCGCGGGTGCTTCAGGCGCTGGCGCAAGCCCGGCGCCCGCTGGGCCCGGGCGATCTCGCCGCCCTCGCGGGACTGCCGCCCGCGCAGGCGCATCCGTATCTGGTGAGTCTCACGCGACTGGGTTTGCTCAAGCGCGACCCGATGTCGGGCGACTATGCGCCGGGCCCCATGACGTTGCGTCTCGCGTTGTTACATCTTGAAAACGATCCGGCCTATCGCGCTGCCGTGCCGCGTGTGATCGCGCTGGCGCGCGAGACCGGCTTTTGTGTGGCGATCTGCACAAGGGCGCCGCAAGGTCCGCTCGTCGTGCATTTCGAACGTGCGGCGTTTCCGCTGCATGTGAATCTTCACGTCGGTTCGGTCATGTCGCTCACGACAACGTCGACGGGACGCGCGTTCTGCGCGTTCACACCGCAGGCGCAATGGCCGCAGGCGTGGCAGGAACAGATGCCTGCCGCGTCGACCGAGCGCGAGCGGTTCAACGCGTCGCTCGACGAGACACGTACGCATGGCATGTCGCGCAGCGTGAATACGCCAAGCCCGTCGGTGAGCAGTCTGTGTGCGCCGGTGTTCGATGCGCACGGGCGTTTGCGGCTGGCACTCACGGCCATCGGGCCGACGGCGGCGCTCGATGTCGCGTGGGAAGGGGCGGCGGCAAGTGCATTGCGTGCGACGGCGAATGCCATCGCGGCGCAGGTCGACACAGAGCTTGAGGCGGGTGAGGTGAATGCATGAGCGTGACACGAAGTGGAGCGGGCACCGGTGACATGGCAGACGATGTGACGACGACCCAGACAAAACCGCAGCGCGGCATTCAGGCGCTGGAAAGTACCGGCGCGTTGCTTGAGGCGTTGGTTGCGGCGGGGCGTCCGCTGCCGCTCAATGCCCTGGCGCGCGACGCGGGCATGGCCGCGGCAAAGGCACATCCGCATCTGGTGAGCCTGCAACGTGCAGGCCTGCTTATGCGCGATGAGAACGGCAACTTCGAAGCGGGTGCGCTAAGTCTTGAACTTGGCTTGATGGCGTTGCAGCGTCTCTCGCCGACTGGCGAAGCCGAACCCGAGATTCTCGCGCTCGCGCAAGCCACTGGCTTGTCGGCGGCGATGGCCGTGCTCGGTCCGGTCGGTCCCACGGTGGTTCGACTGGAAGAGGCGATGCGCCCGCAGCACGTGAGCCTGCGCATCGGCACGGTGCTCTCGCTGGTGAACACCGCGATCGGCCGCACGTTCGCCGCCTTCCTGCCGGAAGCGGTGCTCGACGGTCTGCTCGCGCAAGAGTCCGTGCGCATGGCGGGGGTGGGCGCGGAGGGGCGTGCAACGAAGCCAGCCCCTGACTATGCCGCGCGGCTGACGACGATCCGCGAGCAGCGATTCGATACCGCATTGAGCAATCCGGTGCCGGGCATCGATACGGTGGCGGTGCCGGTGTTCGATCACACCGGCGAGGTCACGCTGGTGCTCGCGTTGATGGGATCGACGGGCAGTTTCGAGACGGCGCTCGACGCGTCACCGGCGCAGGCGTTGCTCGCGGCGGCGCATCGCTTGTCGTGGCGCTTCGGCGCCGTTGGCCGGTCAGATGGCGAGATCGGGTAGTCAAGCGTTCGCGTGATGACGCGACGTTGACACATTCGTACGGCGACGCATTTTTGCCACGATTTCACGTTGGTTCCGGCGACGGTAAGGTCACACGGTAAGATGAGCGTCAACGCCGTCCCCGTCACCCCGACCTGTTGCCATGACTGCCGCCATGACCCCCGTGATGACTCGTGAACCCGTTCGATCCCGTGATGTTCGTTCCGACGTTTCGGCCCGCCGATGGCAAAGGCGCGGCGTGCGATGGCAGGCGTGCCTCGCGGCGCTCACCGTCGCCGGCGCGTTGAGCGCTTGCACTACGTCGGCACCGCCCTCGCCGGGGCCGGCCAAGCCTACCGAGTCGGCCGCGCGCGTCGATGGCATGCCCGCCGACTGGACGCTTGTCTCCACAGTGATCGTGAGCCGTCACGGCGTGCGTTCGCCGACCCATTCCCATCCCCCGCTGGACAAACTGAGCCCGGACGCCTGGCCCGGCTGGCCGGTGCCTGCGGGTTATCTGACGGCGCGTGGCGGCTCGCTGGCCGAGCGCATGGGCCGTTATTACGGCGACTGGCTGCGTGCACGGCGCGTGTTGCCCGACAATGCGTGCCCGGCGCCCGGTACGGTGTACGGATGGGCGGATATCGATCAACGCACGCGCGAAACCGGCAATGCGTTGCTGCAAGGCATGGCACCCGGGTGCGACATGCGTACGTCGCACCAAGCGGATCTCACGACCTACGATGCGGTTTTTCATCCGGTGGATGCCGGCGACTGTCCGCTCGATCCGGGCGCTGCGCGTGGGGCGATCGAGGCGCGGCTGGCGCCGGATGGCGTCGCTGGTCTGAACAAGCGCTACGCCGCGACAATCGCGCGCGTCGGCGAAGTACTCGACTACGCACATAGTCCCGCCTGCGGCGCGCAAGGCGGCTGCAAGCTTGAGGACGTACCCACGCGACTGCGTGTCGAAGGCGATGGCAGTGGCGTTGCGTTGCGTGGGGCGCTGGGCAGTGCCGCGACGGCGTCGGAGGTCTTTCTGCTGCAATACGGCGAGGGCTTGCCCGACAACGACGTGGCCTGGGGGCGAATCCGCGATGAAAAGGATTGGGCGCGTCTGCTCGAAGCGCATAACGCGCAGCGCGATCTGCTCAACCGAACGCCTTATCTGGCGTCGACGAATGGCACGCCGCTGCTGGCCATTGTTCTCGACGCCCTGACGCGCTCGGCGATGGAGACGGGCGCACCGCCGTCTGCGCCGGTGCGTGGCCCGGTCCTGCCGGTGGGCAACCGTGTCTACGTGTTGATCGGTCACGACACGAACGTGGCCAACCTTGCGGGCATGCTCAAACTCGATTGGCAGTTGCCCGATCAACCCGACAACACGCCCCCCGATGGCGCGCTCGTTTTCACGCTATGGCGCAATCCGGCAGGCGAGGCGTTCACGCGTGTGGAGCTGGTGTATCAGTCGATGCATCAGATGCGACACCTCACGGCGCTCTCACTGGAGGAACCGGCCAAACGTGTGGCGCTTGCCTTGCCTGACTGCGGCGAGGGGCCCGACGCCAAAGCCTGCCGTTGGCCGGCATTTGCCCAGCGCGCGAAAGCCGCGTTGTCTCCGGCGTGTCTGGCGGGGGTGCGCTAACGGCAACGGCAACGACAGACGGTTGCCGCCAGAAATTCAGACAGGGGCTTCGGCCCCTGTTTTTCATGGTGCCTCGTCTCGACACGTCATCGTCAGGCTCCATGCCCGTCGTAACTTCCTTCTAATTTAATTCGTGTGCGAAATAAATTAACGAATATACTTCGTGTGCGAAATAAATTCTGAATTATGTCAATGCACTGAGAGGCGCAGCGTGACCCCGTAGACGCGTGAGCGCCGGGGAGTTGCGTCATGTCATCGATTGCCATCGAAATTCCTGCCGTCGACGCGTTTCCGCTCGGCGCCCATATCTGGTATCCGCAGACGTTGCCGGCGCTGGGCATCGTGCTCGTGCATCCGGCCACGGCCGTGCCGGAACGGCTGTACTTCGCGTTCGCGGAATATGTCACACAACGCGGATTGATCGCCGTGACGTACAGCTATCGTGGCATCGACGGTTCGCGTCCGCCGATGCTTCGCGGGTTCCGCGCCCGCATGCGCGACTGGGCCGATCTCGACGTTGAGGGAGTCACTCGCTGGGCACACGAACGCTATCCATCACTGCCCCTCTACGCGGTCGGTCACAGTTTCGGTGGTCACGCCATCGGGCTGTGCGAGAGTTCGAATCTGCTGCGTGCGGCGGTGCAGGTGGCGTCGCATGCGGGATCGATGCGTGTGGTGAGTGATCGCCGCGAGCGTGCGCGCGTTACGTTCCTGATGCATTGGGTGGCGCCACCGTTGGCGCGTCTCGCCGGTTTCATGCCGGGGCGACGACTCGGGCTCGGCGAGGATCTGCCTGCGGGTGTGCTGCTCGAATGGAGCCGCTGGACACGTCTGCCGAACTACTTCTTCGACGACGGGACGCTAGACGCCGAAGCGCGCTTCGCCAGGGTACAAATGCCGATCCTGTCGCTGGGTTTCGACGACGATCTCTGGGCCACGCCGATGGGGATCGACATACTCGTCTCGCGGCTTCGGAATGCCGCTGTAACACGTCGCGAGATTCCGGCCATCCGTTCGGATTCCGGATCGATAGGGCATATGGGATACTTCCGCCAACGTTCCGGCGCATTCCTGTGGCCGGAAACCGTCGACTGGTTGTTGTCGACGGGGACGGCGAACGGCGTCGAGCCATCCGGCAACCTGGGCGCGACGAGTGTCGCGCAGGCAGGTGCGTCGAGGAACGCGGCGGCGACGTCAGTTCTCATCACACCGCCATAACAACGATCTACTATCGACGCAATATCGATTCGAGCAGACTGAATGCCAAAACGCCAAACGTCCGCCGCCGCAGCAACCGCTGCAAGCGCCGTGACCACCAGGAAGCCGGGAAAGGGGGAAGCCGCCGATCGCCGGTTGTACTTCCTGCTCACCGTCGGTCAGCGACGTGTTCAGCGATGGATCGATGCGCGCGCCGGAGATAGCGCGAGCGTGAGCGCTGCGCAGGCCGGCGTGTTGTTCTATCTGCTACACCACGAAGATGCGCTCGTGGGCGAAGTCGGCGCGGCCCTGCAACTCTCGCCGTCGTCGATGACCGGACTGGCGAATCGTATGGTTACCGCAGGCCTGCTGACCCGTCGTGCCGATGCCGAAGACGGACGCGCCACGCGATTGCGTATCACGGCGGCCGGCCACAAGGCGATTGCGCGTGCCCGCGACATCCTCGCGGACCTCAATGCGTTGCTGCACGACGACTTCACCGAAGCGGAGCTGAATATCGTGGCACGCTGGCTGGGCAATCTACAGAGCCGGTTCCCCGCCGAGACATAATCCGAGCGGGCGCAGCCTCACTGCGTCGTCAATGAATCGCCAGCGCGTTGGCCTGTGCGTTGGCGACACCTGCCGCCACATTCACGCCGATGTTGCCCGACGCCCCCATCAGCGCGCGATCGCCCAGCGACGCGTTCATCGGCCCCGTTGCGCCGGTCACGGTCGCGGCGTTGCGAATCGTCTGACGGGTATCGATCGTGACGTTGGAAGCACTCGCCAGCACCAACTGGTTCGACTGCGCGTTGAGGGCCCCTGCGGCGACATTCACGCCGAAGTTGCCGTGCGCGTTACGCAGGGCATCGGCGCCGAGCGTGGCGACCGTGCTGCCGCCAAACACGGCGTCGCCGGTGATGGTCTGTCGGGTGGAGAGCTGGACGCCGGTGGCGTCGTCGGAGGTGGCAGCGAAGGCCGGCGCGTGAGCGACGACCAGTGCGAAAGCACTCAGCAAAGCGAGACGCGTCATAGTGATCTTCCCCAGAAGGTCCGTTGGGACGGATATCTGGATATCGGCGCCTGAGGCGCTCGGGTTGAATGATTTTTCATGTGTCGCGTAGGCGTCGGGCAATTGATGGTTTGCCCCTGCACCGACGCATCGCGTCACCGAAAGCTGCCGTCATTCCCATGACCGCTGCGGCGCGCATTTTCGCACGGCGACACGCATGTGCGCCGCCGTGCCATGACGTCAGACTTTGATGCCCGAGCACGCCTTGACGCGCGAGATTACGCCGGTTCTCCCGCGCCGTTTGCGAGTCCCGCCACATTGCCGCGAGATTGTGTTGCAGCTTGCTGTTGCACAGACGCCGATTTCTTGTGGTCGATCAGCAACACGGCAACGACGGCAATCACTGCGGGAATCGCGATCGCCATAAAGTTTTGCTGCAACGGCAGCGACATGCTCACGAGTATGCCGATCACGATGGGCGCGAGAATCGCACCGCTGCGTCCGACCCCCGACGCCCAACCGATGCCCGTGCCGCGCGCCGCCATCGGATAGAACTGGCCCGCATAGGCATAGGTCACGATTTGCGTGCCGATGGTCGATGCGCCGGCCAATCCCACGAGCACGAACAGCACCGGCGTGGGCACTTTCACACCGAGCAAGGTGATCGACACGGCGGCGAGAGCATACATGCCCACGAGCACGTACTTGATGTTGAAGCGATCCGCGAGCCACCCGCCGCCGATAGCGCCGAGCATCGCGCCGAAGTTCAACACCAGCACGAATGTGAGCGCCGAGCCGAGGCTGTAGCCCGCACTTGCCATGAGCTTCGCGAGCCACGAACTGAGCGCGTACACCATGAACAGGCACATGAAGAACGCGACCCACAGCATGGCGGTGCTAAAGCCGCGACCCTCCTGAAACAGACGCGAGAGCGGTGCGGCCTGCTTGCGGTCCGTGGTCGGCAGCGCGAACTGATCGCCCGGTTGCACGGCATAGTCCGGTGCGAGGCGGGCAAGCACTTGCTTCAGGGCGTCGAGTCGACCGGTACGAATGAGGAACGGCATCGATTCCGGCAGTGCCTTCATCGCGAAGGGCACGAGCAGCGCGGGCAGACCTGCGGCGAGAAAGACGGACTGCCATCCGTACGACTCGATCAACCCTTTGCCAAGCAGCGCGGCCAGCATGCCCCCGACGGAGTACCCGGAGAACATGAGCGTGACGAGCGTGCCACGCAGTCGTCGCGGCGAGTATTCCGTCATCTGTGCGACGACGATCGGCATCACGCCGCCGATCCCGACGCCTGCGAAGAAGCGCGTGACGGAGAAGCTGATCGGCTCATGTGTGAAGCCGGCCGCGGCGGTGAACAGCGAGAACATCAGCACGCAGATGGCGATGGCTTTGCGCCGGCCGATGCTGTCGGCCACCATGCCCATCACGATGGCCCCGAACATCATGCCGAAGAGTGCGGCGCTGACCATGAAGCCGGCGCTGGTGGCGTCTACATTCATCGCCTTCATGATCGACGGCAGCGCAATGCCCGCGACCGCGAGGTCGTAGCCGTCGAAGATGATGATGAGTGCGCACCAGAGCAGGATGCGGCCGTGATAGCCGTTGAAGCGCGCCTCGTCGGCCAGATGGTGTACGTCGATATGTCGCATGCGGTGTCTCCATAACGAATCCGCCCTCCGTCGAAACGCGGAGAGTCTTGGGGATGTCTTGACCGACGCAAGCGGCACCAGGCCGAGCCGCATCGACACGGCCAGTGGCCAATGCCAATGAAGCAAACCACCTCTGCGAACCTCGAAGGGTGGATATTTATGCAATATTGTGCATGCAGTAAACGCGAATTGATCGCCAACTGCAAGGGTAATTTGCCCGTTTTAGGGTTTTACATGAGAGAACGAGGCACCTAAGTGCCTGTTTAATTGCGCCGGATGGCGGTGTGGAGGTGTTGCGCAGGCGAGTGACGTGCGGCGGCAGGGGCGCCGCCGCACATTCAGGCGAGATGCAACTTATTGCTTGGCGACCGAGTACGGCGGGAGCTGATAGCTCCAGGTTTCGCTCACGGCCTTGCCGCCGGAGACAAGCGCGGCACGCAGTTCCACGACCTTGGCCGGGTCCTTGACCATCACGCGCAGGTTCAGGCGCAGGCCCCGCGTAACCGGATTCGGTTGCAGCGTCTGTTCGATGATGGTGGCGTTATCGCTCACGCTGACCTGGGGCGTGACCGACCCGGCAGGCAGCGAGGCGAGCGGACCGCCGTCGAAGTCCACGATGAGACCGGTGCTGCCGTCGAAGTGACGAATCAGGTTGGCTTGCGTGATCTCGCCGGCGGTGCGAAGCGTTTGCTTCACCCATGCCAGATTGCGATCGATGATGCCGCGCTCGTTCATCGTCCAGCGGATCGTGTAGTCAGCTTGTAGCGCCTGGCCCTTGGGCGGCAACTGATCGGGTGTCCAGAACGCGCCGATGTTGTCGTTGGTCTCGTCCGGCGACGGAATCTCCACCAGTTCGACATGACCCTTGCCCCAATCGCCCTGCGGCTCGATCCAGGCACTCGGGCGCAGATCGTAGCGATCCTTCAGATCTTCGTATTGAGCGAAATCGCGTCCGCGCTGGAGCAGACCGAAGCCGCGCGGATTCGTCACCTGGAACTGGCTGATGGCGAGATTGCGCGGGTTGTTCAGCGGACGCCAGATCCATTCGCCATTGCCTGCGTGAATCGCCAGACCGTTTGAGTCGTGCAATGCCGGACGGAAGTTGTACGGATCGCGCTGCTGATTCGGTCCGAACAGGAACATGCTCGTGAGCGGCGCGATGCCGAGCTTGGTCACCGGACCGCGCATGAACACACGTGCCTGCACCTTCAGCAGCGAATCGTCGCCCGGCGTCAGGTCGAAACGATACGCACCGGTCGCGCGCTTCGAGTCGAGCAACGCATAGAAGACCAGATGCGTGTCGCCTGGGTTCGGACGTTCGATCCAGAATTCGCGGAAGGCCGGGAATTCCTCGGCAATCGGCAGGCCGGTGTCGATGGCGAGGCCGCGCGCCGACAGACCGTAAATCTGTCCCTTGCCGATCACACGGAAGTAGCTCGCCCCCAGCACGCTCATGATCTCGTCGAGCTTGCCCGGTTCGTTGATCGGGTACAGCACGCGAAAGCCTGCATAGCCGAGGTTATGCGTGGCGCTGCGATCCAGCTTGAGATCGCCGAAGTCGAAGCGGCTGGTGTCGTACTTGATCTCGTCGATCTTCGCGTTGCTGCCGTTGCCGACGACTTCGTTGATCTTCACCGGCGTGCTGAACTGCATGCCCTGATGATAGAAGCCCAGACGGAACGGCGTGGCCTGATCGTTCCATTCGAACGCTTCGCGTCGCGGCTGGATCTTGATGTAGTCGCCGAACTGCATGTTCGCGAAGGCCGGCGTGAGATTGCTGACCGGGGCGGCGTAGGGCTTGTCGGCGAGCGCCTTCGCACGGGCGGTGACGTCGTCGAGGGAGAAGGCATGGGCATGCGCTGCGCCCAACAGGGCGGCACCTGCCACGAGTGCGGGCAAGAACGAGCGTACGCGTCGATGCCAGGACATGGCGGGGGAAAACAAAACCACGAATCTCTCCAGAAGTTGGGGGGACGTTGCAATTCTCATACGCGTTCCTTGCGAATTTCATGAGCGTCTGGCGAGCCTCTCATGAGGCGAGGATCTACGCGAAAAACAGGCCGAAATCGCTTGCAAGATACCAATTGTGGCAAAGTATCGCACTTCGTACTTCGCCGTTACCCATCCGGGCAGTGTCAGCGGATCGGGTAATTCCAGTTGAGACGACGGGGGCGCTGCCGCATGCCATCGGATCGGCGTTCGCCCGTCGCGCCACATTGGATCGCTATCAGATGAGAATGTTCTCCGCACTGGCGCTCGCGGCCAGCCTTGTAGTGGCGCCGGCCTTTGCCGACGCGCCTGCCGGCCTCGGCAACGATGCCCAAGGCAAGACGCCGGTTGCCATGCCGTCCCCCTCTGCCAAACAGGCGTTCATCGACGATCTCATCGCGCGCATGACGCTCGACGAGAAAATCGGGCAGTTGCGTTTGATCAGCATCGGGTCGGACATGCCGCAACCCAAGCTCATCAAGGAGATTGCCGCCGGTCGCGTCGGTGGCACGTTCAATTCGGTCACGCGCGAGGACAACCGTCCGTTGCAGGACGCGGCCGTCAAGCAAAGCCGTCTGAAGATTCCCATCTTCTTCGCGTACGACATCGTGCACGGGCATCGTACCGTGTTCCCGATCAGCCTCGGGCTCGCATCGAGTTGGGACATGTCGGTCGTGAAGCAAGCCGCGCGCGTGGCGGCCATTGAAGCGAGCGCCGACGGGCTGGACGCGACCTTCGCCCCAATGGTCGACATCTCGCGCGATCCGCGCTGGGGACGCACGTCGGAAGGCTTCGGCGAAGACCCCTATCTGGTCTCGCAGAGCGCGAGGGCCAGCGTACAGGGGTTTCAGGGCACGTCGCCCGCGAACCCCGATAGTCTGATGGCGTTCGTGAAGCACTTCGCGTTGTATGGCGCGGTCGAGGGCGGGCGTGATTACAACGTCGTCGATATGAGTCCGATGCGCATGTATCAGGACTATCTGCCGCCCTATCGCGCCGGCATCGACGCCGGGGCCGGTGGCGTGATGATCGCGCTGAACTCCATCAACGGCACGCCGGCTACGTCGAACAAGTGGCTGCTGCGCGATCTGCTGCGTGACGATTGGGGCTTCAAGGGCGTGACCGTGAGCGATCACGGGGCCATTGAAGAATTGATGCGTCATGGCGTGGCGAAAGACGGCCGAGAGGCGGCGAAGCTGGCCATCGAGGCGGGCGTCGACATGAGCATGGCCGACGTGCAGTACCTCAAGCAGTTGCCCGATCTTGTGAAGTCCGGCGACGTGCCGATGCGCGACATCGACAGCGCGGTGCGTGAGGTGCTTGGTGCGAAATACGACATGGGCCTGTTTGCCGACCCGTATCGTCGCATCGGCAGCGCTGCGCAGGACCCGAAAGACGTGAATGCCGAAAGCCGTCTGCATCGTGACGCCGCTCGCGACGCCGCCCGCAAGTCCCTTGTTCTGCTGGAGAACCAGCACGACACGCTGCCGCTGCGTAAGGCGGGCAAGGTCGCCGTGATCGGGCCGCTCGCCGACGCAAATATCGACGTCATGGGCAGCTGGTCGGCGGCGGGCAAGGCGACGCAAGCCGTCACGCTGCTGCAAGGCGTGCGCGATGCGCTCGGCACGCAAGGACAGGTGAGTTATGCGCGTGGGGCGAACATTACCGACGACCCGCGCGTAGTCGAGTATCTCAACTTCCTCGATTGGGACAATCCGGAAGTCGTGCAGGACAAGCGCACGCCGCAGCAGATGATCGACGAAGCCGTGCAAGTCGCGCGCGGCGCCGACACCCTGATCGTGGCGGTGGGTGAATCGCGCGGCATGTCGCACGAGGCGTCGAGCCGCACGAGCCTGTCGCTGCCGGGCAGCCAACTGGCGCTGTTGCAGGCACTCAAGGCAACGGGCAAGCCGCTGGTCGTGGTGCTGATGAATGGCCGTCCGCTCGATCTGAACTGGCCGAAGGCCAACGCCGACGCCATGCTCGAGACGTGGTACGCGGGCACTGAAGGAGGGCACGCGATTGCAGATGTGCTGTTCGGCGATTACAACCCGTCGGGCAAGCTGCCGATCTCGTTCCCGCGCTCGATCGGCCAGATTCCGACCTACTACAACCAGTTGCGCATCGGTCGCCCCTTCACGCCGGGCAAGCCTGCCAACTACACATCGCAGTATTTCGAAGAGGACTCCGGCCCGTTGTATGCCTTCGGTTACGGCCTGAGCTACACGTCGTTCGAGGTGTCGAAGGTGAAGCTCTCGGACAAGACGCTGGCGCGCGGCGGCAAGCTCGATGCGAGCGTGACGGTGCGCAACACCGGCAAGCGCGAAGGCGAGACGGTAGTGCAGCTTTATTTGCAGGATGTCTCGGCGTCGATCGTACGTCCTGTCAAGGAACTGAAGGGCTTCGAGAAGGTGAATCTCAAGCCGGGCGAATCGCGCACCGTGCACTTCGCCATCGATGAAAGCTTGCTGAAGTTCTACAACGCAAAGCTGCAATACGTGGCGGAATCGGGCGACTTCAACGTGCAGATCGGACTCGATTCGCAGCACGTCGAACAGGCGTCGTTCACGCTGCAATAACGCTTCACTTGGCACTACGCCTGCGTCTGGAACTCACCCGCGAGGAATTCCACGCAGGCGCGCACCTTGGCTGACGACGCCACGCGAGACGGATACACCGCCCAGACATTGGCCGGTTGCGTGACGTCGGGCAGCACCTGTACCAGATCCCCTTGCGCGATGAGCGCACCGACATCCCACATCGAGCGCAGCACGATGCCCTGTCCGTCGAGCGCCCATTGCACGGCCACTTCGCCGTGATTCGTGGACAGCGGCCCCGTCACCTTGAGCGAGACCGCCTCGCCGCGCTGTTGCAGCCGCCACATGCCGAACGGGTGATCGCGTTCCTTGATGACGATGCACGCATGCCCGGCCAGATCGCTCAACTGACGCGGTGTGCCGTGCGTTTCGAGGTAGGCACTCGACGCGCACAACACACGATGATTGTCGGCGAGCTTGCGCGCGATCAGATGCGGGGCGATGTCGTCGCCGATGCGCACATCGAGGTCATAACCCTCGGCAGCCACGTCGACGATCCGGTCGAACAGGTCCAGTCGCACATTGAGTTGCGGATGCAGCGCGCGTAGCCGCGACATGGCGGGTGCTACGACATGCCGTCCGAAACCGAAGCTGCTCGAGACCCGCAAGGTGCCGCGCGGCACCTGCCGCGTGCTCGAAACGTCCTCCATCAGATGATTGACGTCGTCGAGAATCTTCTCCGCCCAGGCGTAGACTCGCTCACCGGCGTCCGTAATCGCTACGCGCCGCGTGGAGCGGTGCAGCAAACGAGTGCCAAGGTCGGCTTCGAGCATGCCGACGCGTTTGCTCACATACGCGGGGGAGACCCCCAGCGCTTCGGCCGCCGCCGAGAAGCTGGCGCGGCGGGCGACCTGGCAGAACACGCGCAGATCGTCGAGATTCGGATTGACGGGCAGAGGTTTATTCACGATTCGTGGATAGTGGATTAACCGATTGGGGGATTTTATCCGCGTTGGAATGGAATAACCTAACGCCATCGTCCAAACACCAGGAGAGACAGACCATGACCGACACGTCCCAACGCCCCCAGCGTCCGTACAAGATCGCCGTGATTCCGGGTGACGGTATCGGCAAGGAAGTGATGCCCGAAGGCTTGCGCGTGCTTGACGCCGCCAGCAAACGCTTTGGCATCGCCGTCGACTACCAGCACATCGAATGGGCAAGCTGCGACTACTACGCCAAGCACGGTCAGATGATGCCGGACGACTGGAAGCAGCAGCTCGATGGTGTCGACGCCATTCTGTTCGGCGCCGTGGGCTGGCCCGAGACGGTGCCCGATCACATCTCGCTGTGGGGCTCGCTGCTGAAGTTCCGTCGCGAATTCGATCAGTACATCAACCTTCGTCCGGCGCGCTTGTTCGACGGCGTGCCCTCACCGCTGGCAGGACGTCAGGCGGGCGATATCGACTTCATGATCGTGCGAGAGAACACCGAAGGCGAGTACTCGTCGGTGGGCGGCGTGATGTTCGAAGGCACGGAGCGCGAGTTTGTCGTGCAGGAGTCGGTCTTCACGCGTCACGGTACGGAGCGCGTGCTGAAGTTCGCGTTCGATCTCGCACAGCAGCGCCAGCGCAAGCACGTGACGGTGGCGACGAAGAGCAACGGTATTTCGATCTCGATGCCATGGTGGGACAAGCGTGCCGCCGAGACGGCAGCGAAGTATCCGGACATTACGTGGGACAAGCAGCACATCGACATTCTGTGCGCGCGCTTCGTGCTGAATCCGGATCGTTTCGACGTGGTGGTCGCATCGAATCTGTTCGGCGACATTCTGTCGGATCTCGGCCCGGCCTGTACTGGCACGATCGGCATTGCGCCGTCGGGCAACCTGAATCCGGAGGGCAAGTTCCCGTCGCTGTTCGAACCGGTCCACGGCTCGGCGCCGGACATCGCGGGCAAAAACATTGCCAACCCGATCGGCATGATCTGGACGGCGGCAATGATGCTCGATCACCTCGGCGGTGGCGAAGGCCGCGCGCGCGAAGCGCACGACACGATCCTCGCGGCGATCACGCAGGTCATCAAGAGCGGTCCGCGCACCGGCGACATGGGTGGGCGCGCGAACACGACCGAAGTGGGTCAGGCGATTGCCGCTGTCGTCTCTGCCGGTTGAGTCGTTGCGGGAACCCTTGCCGCGTGAGTGTCTGATGCAGACGAAGCCAACGAGGCATCACGCGGTGGGAAATACCGGTTGGGAATCGCCGGCACGCCGAGATTCTCGCGGAAGGTGCGGCCTTCGTAGCGGGTGCGGAACAGACCGCGCCGCTGCAATTCCGGCACGACCAGATCCACGAAAGACGTAATCCCTGCGGGCGCGCTCGGGAACATGATGTTGAAGCCGTCGGCCGCGCCCGTCTCGAACCAGTGCTGGAAGTCGTCGGCGATCGATGCGGGCGTGCCGACCAGCACCCGATGACCGCCCCCGGTGAAGCGCGTATAGAGCTGACGCACGGTCGGCTGCTCGCGCCGGATCCAGTCCACCAGCAGCTTCTGACGGCTCTTGTGCGAGTTCGTCTCCGGCACATGCTCGGGCAACGGCACCTTCGCGTCGAACGGCAGACTGCCGAGATCGACGTCCAGACTCGCGTAGTTCGTTAGTGAATGCAGCACGACGGCGGGATCACGATGCGCGAGCAACGCGTCGTAAATGTCCTCCGCCTCGGCTTGCGTGCGACCTACGATAGGCGACACGCCGGGCAGAATGAAGATGTGCTCGGCACGACGGCCATACTTCAGCGCCCGGGTTTTCACATCGGTGTAGAAGGCGCGGGCCTCTTCAATGTCTTGTGCCGCGGTGTAGAGCAATTCGCCCGCACGCGCGGCCAGTTCTCGGCCGGCTTCGCTCGAACCTGCCTGCGCGATCACCGGCCATCCCTGCACGGGACGCGGCGCACTGAGCGGCCCCTTGACGCGGAAGTGCTTGCCGCGATGATCCAGTTTGCGGATTCGCGTCGGATCAGCCCATTGGCCCGTGGCTTTGTTGCGCGGGAAGGCGTCGTCCGCGTGGCTATCCCAGAGGCCGGTTACGACATCGTAAAACTCGTTGGCGCGCTCGTAGCGCACCGCATGGTCGACATGATCGTCGCGGTTGAAATTCTCACCGCCGCCCGTCGACGTCACCAGATTCCAGCCGGCGCGTCCGCCCGAGAGATGGTCGAGCGAGGCGAACGCGCGCGCTACGTTGTACGGCTCGCTGTATGTCGTGCTCACCGACGCCACCAGACCGATATGCTGCGTCGCCCCGGCCAGACCGGCGAGCAACACGACCGGGTCCCAGCGCGGTGCGCCGGGACTATGGGCGAGCGAAATCGGGTCGGTCGACATGAAGAGGTTGTCGAAGAAGAACAGCGCGTCGAAGTAGCCGCGCTCGAGTTCCTGCGCGTAGTGCCGATAGCGCGCGAATTGCGAGTAGGCGTCGGTGTCTGTGTCGGGATGGCGCCAGCTATCGCCTTGCACGCCGGACCCCGACATGTAGGCGCCCAGCCGGAGCTTGCGGGCAGGTTGGCTCATGACGTTGCTCTCGTTCGATGTCGGTAGACGACCACGATAAGGGCGCGCGATATGCCGGCACAAACAACCAAATCCGATAAGCAAATCCGCATAAGCAAACTGGCGTTGCGCGCGCTATGAAACGCATCAATCGATGGTTGGGAACGCGGCTGAGCTTGCCTAGACTGGCACGTCCGATCACTTCTGCAGCCGCGCTCCGGTGTGGCGTCACGACATGAAGAAACCCGCTTCCACTACCGAGCCGGCGGTGAACCCGGTGATCGATGCCTTCATCGCGGCGTCTGCCATTGCCTTTGGTCTTTACGTGTCGGCGCCGTCGCGTGCCGCGTTGTTGCAGGCCACGCTGACGCGTTCGGCAAAGCGTGACCTGCGCACGCGTCTGAGAGCGCGTTGGCCGACGTGGCGCACCCGCCTGCGTCGCGGCATTGCCGCTGTGCTGAGCGTCGCCGCGATTCTCCCGTTCGGGAGCAAAGCGGCCGACAAGCCGGTGCTCGTCGTGGGCGATCAGGCGTACAACGCGCAGAGTCTTTTCGAGGCGTCAGGGGTGTTGCAGGATGCGCCTTACACCGTTGCATGGAAGCAGTTTCCGGCGGGCACACCTGTGATCGAAGCGGTCAATGCCGGCGCGCTCGACATCGGCCTGCAAGGCGATGGTCCTGTGTTGTTCCTCGCGGCGCAGGGCGCTCCCGTCAAGGTCATTGGCATCTATCGCGACAGTCCGGACAGCGTGGTGCTGCTGGCTGGCCCGCACACGCAAATCAAAACCGTTGACGATCTGAAAGGCAAGACCGTGGCAATCACACGCGGCGGCTGGTCACAGCAACTGGTGCAGGCGGCGCTGACGTCGGCCGGGTTGCCGCTGGACTCGGTGAAGTATTCATACCTCGCGTCGGTCGATTCGGCGGCAGCGTTGCAGGCCGGCAAGGTCGATGCGACGGCGACCTGGGAGCCGTACGTTTCGCGCCTGCGTCAGGCGGGCGCCCGTACGGTGGTCACGGCACGCGGCCTGATCGCCGCGCAGAGCTATCTGTCCACGACGCAGAAGGTTATCGACACCAAACGCGAATTGCTAGGCGACTTCGTCCAGCGTTATCAGCGTGCGCGCGAATGGTCGCTGGCAGACGCGCGACACATTGAACGGTATGCGGACGTGTGGGCGGCCAAGTCGCGTGTCGATCCCAAACTGGCACATCAATGGTTCAGCACGTCGCGCATTCGCTATGAGCCGTTGACGGACAGCGCCATCGCGCAAGCGCAGAAGAGCGTGGACGACTTTGCGAAGACGGGAACGCTGTCCAGGAGCTTCGACGTGCGTGGCCTGTTCGATACCTCGTTCAACAAGTTCACGCAGGCGGCGCGCTGATCGGGATCGCCGCGATCTCGGCAATCATGGCTCGCGCGGGCGCTTGGCCAACGCGTCGAGACGCGAAAGCGCACAGCGTACCGATGCGAGTCGAAGGCTCGCAATGTCCGTGATGCGGCAGATTCTGCCCGCGGTGCGCAGCGCCTGGCGGCTTATGCTCCTGCGCGCTGTAATACTCGTTCGCCACCAAACGCATGCGGGCGCGGTGCGTCGACACGCTCGCGCAGCAACGCCACGGCGCGTTGCGCGCGTGCCGAGAGCGGCCATTCGGCGCGATGGATCAACCACAGCGTGTCGACTACCGGCGGACCGCAGTCCACCACACGAATGGCGTCCTGCGAGGCAAACGCCTGTCGCGCGTACTGCGGAATGATGGTGAAGCCCAGACCGCGCGCCACGTATTCGAGAATCAGGCTGATCTGGTTTGTGCAGCCCTTGCACGGCAGGCTCTGCACGCCCGGATTGCCCGGGAAGCGGCGGCTGAGCAAGCGCGTCGACATGGCCTCGCCATCGGGATGATCGATGTACCCGATGCGCTTCAGGTCTTCCCATGTGTGCACGTCTTCCCCGGCGGGGACTACCAGTTCGAGCGGCTCCTGCGTGAACGGGGTGGCGGCCAGCCGGGGATCGTCAGGGCGTAACGTCACCAGTCCGAGTTCGAAATGGTTCTGCAGCACGCCTTCAAGCACTTCGCGGTCGGGGGCGAAGCGATGACGGACGGCCATCGCCGGGTTGGCCTTCTGCATGTCGAGCAGGATCGGACACAGGTACAGCCCGATGCTGCCCGGCGTGATGAGGGTGATGACGCCGCATTCCTCGTTTGCATCGTCCAGACGCGAGCGCAAATGCCGGGCCGCGCACTCGACTTCCAGACAGTAGGTCAACAGCGCCTGTCCCGCCGGCGTGAGTTCCACCGCACGGGGGCGCCGCACGAGCAACGGCCCGAACGCTTCCTCGAGATGCTTCACATGCTGGCTGACGGCCGCCTGCGTGAGACCGAGCCGATCGGCGGTGCGGGTGAAGTTACCCAGCTCCGCGAGCGTAGCGAACGATTTGAGCCACTGGGGATTTACCATAATGAACTGTTATCGATTTGATAATGTGCAGATGGTTTTCATTATAGCGATGTGAGACTAACATTGCTGCTGTCGGCCATTACCGGTCGAGGCGCTGCAAAACGTGGAAACGTCGAAACGTTGAAATGCTGCCGCGAGCTACGCGCTCCGCCAGCCGGCGCCGCTTTCCCTGACTCCCTAGAGAACCCCCCATGTCTGCCCTGTTTTCCCCGTTCGAGCTGAAAAGCGTCAAGCTGCGCAACCGCGTGGCCATTCCGCCAATGTGCCAATACAGCGCCGTCGACGGTGTCACCAACGATTGGCATCTGGCCCATTACGCCAGTCTGGCGCGTGGTGGTGCCGGGCTGGTGATCGTCGAAGCGACTGCCGTCTCGCCCGAAGGCCGTATCACGCCCGGATGCACGGGGCTGTGGAACGACGAGCAAGCACAAGGCATGGCGCGTATCGCGTCGGCGATCAAGGCGCATGGCGCCGTGCCCGGCATTCAGATCGCCCACGCCGGTCGTAAGGCCAGTGCCAACCGCCCGTGGGAAGGTGACGACCACATCGGCGAGGACGACCCGCGCGGCTGGTCGACGGTGTCGCCGTCCGCAGTGCCGTTCGGTGGAAATCTCGGTAAGGTGCCGAAGGCGATGACCTTCGACGATATCGAACGCGTGAAGGCCGACTTCGTGGCGGCAGCACGCCGTGCGTTAGCAGCCGGCTTCGAATGGCTGGAACTGCACTTTGCCCACGGTTATCTGGCGCAGAGCTTCTTCTCGCTGCACGCGAACCATCGCGACGATGCCTACGGTGGCGATCTCGCCGGCCGCAGCCGCTTTCTGCTCGAGACGCTCGCCGCAGTGCGTGACGTGTGGCCCGAGCATCTGCCGCTCACGGCGCGTTTCGGTGTGATCGAGTACGACGGTCGCGACGAACAGACGCTGGCGGAATCGATCACGCTCACGCGTCAGATGCGTGAAGGCGGTCTCGATCTGCTGAACGTGAGCGTCGGCTTCTCGACGCCTGCCGCGAAGATCCCCTGGGGGTCGGCGTTCCTTGCACCGATTGCCGAACGCGTCAAGAACGAAGCCGGCATTGCCGTGGCGTCGTCGTGGGGCATTGACGATCCGCACGCGGCCAATCGTGTGGTGGCCGATAGCCAGATGGATCTCGTGATGATCGGCCGCGCATTGCTGGCCAACCCGCACTGGCCGTATTACGCGGCGCGCGAACTCGATGTGGCGCGTCCGTCGTGGGTGCTGCCCGCGCCGTATGCTCACTGGCTCGAACGCTATCAGGTGCAACGCACGGCCAGTTAAGGGGCTATTGCGTTACCAGTTGATATCGACGCAGAGCACGTGCAGGCCCTGTTTGGCGGGCGTGGCAATCGAGGCTGTCACGCAAAGATGCGCCTCGTTGATCGAGAGGTAGGGCGGGGTGAAGTGCACCTCGCCGGGCGCGCGCATGGCTTCGATGAAGTACGGCCGCCGCGCCCAGTTCGCGCCCTCCGAATGCAGCAGCGGACGGAAGCGTTTGGCGCGCTGCGACGAATGGCTGTGCGGTAGCACGTTGTCGCCGATCTGGCGGCCGAGGGCGTCGAGCAGGAAGCAGCGCGCCGCATCGGGCAGCGCCAGCAGGTCATGCGTCGCCTGTTCGATGTCCTGACCCTGCGCGATGCGTGCCGCTGCCGATTCGATGCCCGCCACATACGGGGCGAGGCGCAGATGCTCGGCCCGCTCGCGTTCGACCAGTTGCGTGCGCAGGGCTGACGAGAGCGCGTCCATGCGCTCGGCGGCCACCTTCGGTGGCACGGGATCGACGTCGGGCGCTGCGAAGTATTGTCCTTGCACGAAGTCGACGTTGCACTCCAGGGCGAGCAGCGCTTCACGATCCGTCGTGAGCCCGCACATCATCACCAGTTGTCCCGATTCGTGCAGCAGCGACACGAGGCCAGGCAGCACGCGGGCCAGATGCGACTGCTCCGTCGCCTGCGCGAGAATGCCGCGATCGAGTGCGACGATGTCGGGCCGCAGATCCCATACCCGGTCGATGTTCGAATGCTTGGCGCCGAAGCCGCCCAGTGCAATGAGGAAGCCCGCCTTGCGCAGGCTGCCGACGATCGCGCCAAAGCGCGGTGTGTCGCCACCGGCCTGCTCCGGTACCTCGAGCACGACGCGCTGCGGCGACAGTCCGATGGTTTTGAGCGTGGCGATAAGCGCGTCGCCGTAGACCGTGTCCATCAATGCGGCGGGGTGCAGGCTCAGGAAGAGCCACGACTCGCGACTGTCGAATTCGCAGAAGTTGCCCAGATGCAGCGATTCGGCCAGCCGGCCGAGTTCGAGCATGTCGCCGTGACGCGCCGCCAGCGTGAAGACTTCGTGCGACGGCACATGACGCCCTTCGGCGTCGTGCGCGCGCAGCGAGGCGTGGTAGCCGATGGCGCGCCGGTGCGAGACCGAGAACACGGGCTGAAAGACGCTGCAAATCGTGAAGTCGCCGTAAATGACGATGCGTCGGCCGTCTTCGGCCGCCGTCAGTCGGGGCGGCAGCAAACCGGGGGCGTCGAGATCGATCATGGTCATGGTAGAGGCGGGTGCGGGGGCAGCAATGTTATGTACAGCATAGGTGAGCAAGAAGCGTGCTCAAAGGCGCCCGGCGGCGCCGGCGCTATTGTCCGCGATTTTCCCGCCGTGTTGTGACGCATCGCACCAGAGAACGGCATGATCGCACCAAAATGGGGCTTCTCCGCAGGGGCTGGCGGCGCTTACGCCTGCGGCGTCGAATTCCGTTTGTTGCGTACTTAAACGACGACCTCGCCCGACCTCTTTCGACCACGCACCGACGCCACTGACCCCATCGATCCCGCCGCCCTCCTGCCGGCAGTCAGGGCGACAGCAGTTGTGCCCGCCGTGCGACTCGCGCGAGGGTCAGCGCGCAGACGACATTGAAGACGTGCAGCCCTCCGGGGCCGAGCAGCGTCACAACCAGTGACGCGATCATCGGTCCCAGAATGCCGCCGACCGAGAAGAGGATGAGTAGCGTGGCGCTCACCGCCACACGTCGTTCGGGCACGGTGCGGTCGTTCACATGCGAGACGATGAGTCCGTACTGCGTGAAGTTGACGGCGGAGAACAGGAACATCAGCACGAAGACCAGCCAGTGCGCCTGAAAGAAAATCAACGGCGCACAGAACGCGGCCGACGCAAACGCCAGACGCCGTGACAGTGTGCGCCGATCCATGCGATCCGAGAGTCGTCCCACGGGCCATTGCATGAGTAGCGCGCCGAATAGTGCGACCCCCATCAACGTGGACAGGCTGCCGATCGACAGGCCGATACGCGTGAGGTAGATCGGCATGATGGCGTAGAACGCGCTGTACAGAAATCCCGCGAGGATGCAGCCGGGAATGGCAATCGGCGTAGCGCGTGCCATTTCGGCAATGCTGTCGAAGAGACTGATGGCCGGTTGTTTGCCGAGCCGCTCGTCGGCCACTCGCGTGGGCCAGCCCTGCATGAGCGTGATCGGCAGAATTGCCGCGACGAACAGACCTGCGACGAGCAGAAGCTGCCCCTCGCTGCCCGCTTCGCCGATATTGAGCAGGAACTGTCCGGTGCTTACGGCGAGGTAGTTGATCGTGAGATAGGAGCCGAACACGCGTCCACGCATGGTGTTCGGCACCGAGCCGTTGAGCCAGCTTTCCACGGTCGTGTACATGCCCATCAGAGCGAAGCCGGTGCCGAGCCGCAGCACGCAGAGCATGAGCGTGGTCTCGCTCACGGCAAAGCCCATCACGAACAGGGCGGCCAGCGCGGTGAACGCGACGAACGCGCGATGTTGCCCGATGCGCTCGATGAGCGTGCGGTTGTAAAACGCGCCGAGCAGAAAGCCGCCGTAGTAGCACGACTGGATCACGCCGATCGTGAACGTCGACGCACCGTACTTCAGGGCATGAAAGGGGATGGCGGTGGCAAAGAGCCCATTACCCACGACCAGCACGCCGTAGGCCAACAGAATGCCCATGAGCGCCGGGTAGATGCTGATGGGCAGTGGCACGGCGTCGGCCGGCGCCGGGCCGGGCGGCGTCGACGGTGCGCCCAGCAGGGACGCTTCCGAGAGGGGCCCCGGACGATCGGGTTCGTCTTCGGGAATAGCGGCATCTAGCGACGGGTCTCGCTGCATCATGTTTCGCGGGCCAGAGGATGGGGGGCAACAGGCTTTCATCGTGCCCGGCGCAGACAATCCTTTGCACTGCAAAAAATGCACAGACAGCATGAAGGGCCGTCGCCGGATGTTCGCGTGAGGCACGTGAGCGATACCCCGAATGATCGCACGAGATGGCCTCTCCAAGAACTGACGCGCCCAATGCCGGATGAGACCTGTCAACGAAAAAGGGCGTGTCCCCGTTCAGGACACGCCCTTTTCTCGATTCCCTTCTACCTTCTATTTTCTATTTACCTCGGCTCACGCAGTCACGCGACTGCGCTGCGGGATCCGCGTGTCGACGCGGCGACACCTGCTATCAATGCTCCGTCGCACCGGCACCATGCCATACCTGCTGGCGGCGCCGGCGACTGCCGATCCACGCGGCCGACAGTGCACTGATGAGACCGGCGCACAGCACGTAGATGCAGATCATCCACGGCTCACCGCCGTTCTTCTGCAGCAGATAGGTCGCGATGATCGGGCTCAGACCGCTCGCGAAGATTCCCGAGAACTGGTAGACGAAGGAGATGCCGGTATAGCGCACCTTGGCGTCGAACAGCTCCGCGAAGAGCGCCGCTTCCGGTCCGTAGACCGATGCGTAGATCACACCCAGCGGAATCACGATGGACAGCCAGACGAGCATCACGTTGCCGCCGCTCGCCTTCATCAGCCAGAACCCTGCGAACGACGACAGACCGGTCGCGAGCGAGCCCCAGAAGTAGATGCGCGTGCGGCCGATGCGGTCGGACAATTTGCCGAAGAACGGAATGGTGAAGATCATGACGAACGCCGCCGCCATTACCCCGGTGAGCGCCTCGGTCTGCGAGAGCTTGAGCGTCTGCGTCAGATAGGCAATCGAGAACACGCCGAAGATGTTGAAGAACACGCCGTCGATGAAGCGCGCCCCCATGCCGGCGATGACGTTGCCGGGGCTGCGCGTGAGGACTTCGGCAATCGGCATCTTGATCTCGGCGCCGGCCTTCTTGATCTTCGTGAACTCAGGCGTCTCCATCACATTCAGGCGGATGTACATGCCGATGAGCACGAGGCCGACCGACAGGAAGAACGCGACGCGCCAGCCCCACGCCAGGAACTGGGCATTGGTGAGCGTGTAAGACAGCACCGCGACCACGCCGGAGGCCAGGCACAGGCCGAGCGCGAGCCCGACCTGCGGAATGCTGGCGTAGTAGCCGCGCTTCTCCTTCGGCGCGTATTCGAACGCCATGAGCACCGCGCCGCCCCATTCACCCCCGAGCCCAATGCCTTGCAGCACCCGCAGAAAGAGCAGGAGCACCGGCGCCCACAGGCCAATCTGCGCGTAGGTCGGCACTAGCCCGATGAGCATGGTCGCGATGCCCATGATGGTGAGGGTCATCACGAGCATGCTCTTGCGGCCGAGTTTGTCGCCGAAGTGTCCGAAGATCACCCCGCCGAGCGGACGGCTGAGGAAGCCCACCGCGAACGTGCCGTAGGCGAGCATCGTCGAGACGAGCGGATCGCTGCCCGGAAAATACAGCTTGTTGAACACAATGCCGGCGACGACGCCGTACAGGAAAAAGTCGTACCACTCGATGGTGGCGCCGATGAGGCTGGCGACGACGACACGGCGCATCTGCCGCGTGTCGGTCTGGGTCGATGCATTCATGGTTGTCTCCGGATCTTGTAATGATGGGGGCTGACGTGATTGGCTAAATCGCTACGGCAACGTTTGCCGCGTCCGCTGGTGCCTGCCCGCTGCCGCGGATTTGCTGCATGCCCGACGCCTGCTTCCTGTCTTCGAGAATCATGTCGGCCGCCTTCTCGGCGATCATGATGGTCGGTGCATTCGTGTTGCCCGAGACCAGTTCGGGCATGATCGACGCGTCCACGACGCGCAGCGCTGCGAGGCCGTGCACACGAAGACGGTCGTCGACGACCGCCATGGCGTCGTGCCCCATCTTGCAGGTGCCTGCCGGGTGATAGATCGACTGGCTGAACTGGCGCGCGGCCTGCAATAGCGCTTCGTCGCTCTGATACTTCGCGCCGGGAATGAACTCGCTGATGATGTGCGGCGCGAGCGAAGGCGCTGCGGCGATGCGACGCGCGACCTTGATGCCGTCGATCACGACGCGATGGTCGCGCTCGTCAGACAGATAGTTGGCGTGGATCACCGGGTACTGGAGCGGATCGTTCGAGCGGATTGCGACGCTGCCCCGGCTGAACGGACGCAACTGGCAGACGGACGACGTGAATGCCGAGAATCGATGCGCGCCCTTGCCCGGCTTGTCGGCGGACAACGGCTGCATGTGGAACTGGATGTCGGGACGCGTAATGTCGGGGCAATCCGGGCGGGAGCGCGTGAAGATCGTCACCTGGCTGGCGGCGAGCGTGAGCGGCCCCGTGCGGAACATCGCGTATTGCAGGCCGATGAGCGCCTTGCGCAGCGGGTTGTTGACCTCGTCGTTGAGCGTGCGCTCGCGGGTCTTGAAGACCAGCCGCACTTGCAGGTGGTCCTGCAGATTCTGTCCCACACCGGGTAACACATGACGCAGCGCGACGCCGGCTTTGGCGAGCACCGTCGTCGGACCTACGCCGGAATTTTGCAGCAACTGCGGCGAGCCGATGGCCCCGGCAGCGAGAATGACCTCGACGCGTGCGCGCGCCTTCTTGCGCTCGCCGTTCTGCAGATACTCGACGCCTACCGCGCGCTTGCCTTCGAACAGCACGCGACATGTTTGAGCGCGCGTCTCCACGATAAGATTGCGACGCTCGCGAACCGGCTTGAGAAACCCCTTGGCCGTGCTGCAGCGAAGTCCCTTGAACGCCGTCTGCTGGAAGTAGCCGACGCCTTCCTGCGTCGCGCCGTTGTAGTCCTCGTTGAACGGGATGCCAATGTCTTTGGCGGCGGCGATGAAGTGCTCGGCGATGGGGCGGCGCAGACGCAGGTCTGACACCTTCAGCGGGCCGCCAACGCCGTGATACTCGCTCTCACCGTGCTCTTGATCTTCAGATTTGCGGAAGTAGGGCAGCACGTCGGCGTAGCGCCATCCGCGATTGCCCAGCGCGGCCCAGTGGTCGTAGTCTTCGCGCTGACCGCGCACGTAGAGCAAGCCGTTGAGCGAGCTCGACCCGCCGAGCACCTTGCCGCGCGGCCAGTCGATCTGACGGTCCGCCACGTTGGCGTCGGCTTCGGTGCGATAACACCAGTCGAGTTCCGGGTCGTGCATCGTCTTGAAATACCCGACCGGGATGTGAATCCATGGATTGCTATCGGGGCCGCCGGCCTCGAGCAACAGCACCCGGTTCGCGGGATCTGCGCTCAGACGATTCGCGAGCACACACCCCGCGGAGCCCGCACCGACGATCAGATAGTCGACCTCATGTTCCATACAGCCTGTCTCCTGCCTCGAGTCTGCTTCGATAGGATGAAACGATTCGTTTCGGATTATTTCGATCCAATGTCGGCGAGCCGTTTGCAAATGCCAAGCGAAAAGCGGCGCGCGACGGAAAACTGAAACGGATTTCGCGCTTGCCGACTCAGAACGCGACAATTGCTGCGGCGCATCTGCGGGGTTTTACTAGGGAAGGGTTCGGCGTAATGACGAGGCGATCGACGACGCATTCAGCACGTCTTCGACAGCGCACCGGGGTTATCCCGATGCTGATGCGCGTCAATTAATTGGTATATTTTGTTTCTTTTATTGCATGTGAGCAGCGGGCGGCACGCGGCACGCGGCACGCGAGGAGGCGCAATGCGCGAGACGGTCACACTGGACGAAGGGGATTTGCGCACGAGCGACGAAGCGCGGAATTTGCGCGCGTTGGCCGTCATCGAACGGCTGGCCATGGCGGGACAGCCCTACACGTTGTCGCAACTCGCGACGCGTCTGTCGATTCCGAAGGCCACGCTCATGCGCCTGATCGAAGCGCTCGAGTTGTGCGGTTACGTTTCACATGTTCCCGATTCGCGCGGATCGGAGCGCGGTCTGTCGCTGGGGCCCAGGGCCGCGCGACTGGCGCTGGTCACGCTGGCGAACAACAACTTCACGCGTGCGGCGCGCTCGCTGCTGCGCACACTGGTCGACCGTGTGGGAGAGACCGTCAATCTGACGGCGCTTGACGGCGACGAGGTGCTCTACATCGAGCGTGTGGAAACGAACGAGCCGCTGCGCATGCAGATGCATCCCGGCATGCGCGTGCCATTGCACTGCACCGCGAGCGGTAAGTTGTTCCTGTCGCAAATGCCGGCGGTCGAGCGTCGTGCGGTGCTCTCGCGGTTGTCGCTCAAACGCATGACGCCGCGCACGATCACCGACCTGAGCCTGCTCGAAGCGGAGCTTGACCGGCTGGCTGCGCGTGGTATCGGCATCGATAACGAAGAGTTCGTACGTGGCATGGTTGCGGTCGGCGTGCCGGTGCGCGCGATCGAAGACGGACACGTTCGTGCAGTGCTCGCCGTACATGGCCCGACGGCGCGTGTGACGCTGGAGCAGCTACTGGCACTGGTGCCGACGCTGCGCGAAACCGCGACGGCGCTCGCGCCGCTGCTCGACTGGCAGCGGGCAAGCAAAGGGGAGGCGTTGGCGAAAAAGGCGGACGCGGTGGCTGAGGCGGAAAAAAGGGCGAAAGCGTTCTGAGGCGTCAGAACGTCTTGGCGAGTTCCTTCGCGGCTTCCTGCAGACGGGGCACGAACTCCATCGCCTTGGACAGCGACGTACGCGAGACAGGTGCGTGCACCGCCACGGCGGCGATACATCCGCCGTCTTCCTTGAGCACGGGTGCCGCCACGCAGGCAATGCCCAGCACGAATTCTTCGTTATCGACGGCAATGCCCTTGTGCGCAATACGGTCGAGTTCGCTTTCCAGCAATTCGGGATCGGTCAGCGTGTTCGGTGTGAAGCGTTGCAGCTTCATCGCACGCAGGAGGGCGGCGCGTTGCTCGCGCGGCATCATGGCCAGCAGCAACTTGCCGCTCGCGCTGCTGTGCGCGGGCACATGCGATCCCGGCTTGAGATCGAGCCGCAGCGGCCACGGCGCTTCCATGCGATCGAGGTAAAGCACCTCGGTTTCATGCAGCATCGTGAGGTTGCACGTCTCGCCCAGATCAGCCACGAGACGGCCGAGAATCGCATGACGCATGCGTCGTGCCCCCGCCTGCATCATCACACCCAGACTCAACTGCGCGAGGCGCGGGCCGATCACATAGGCGTTCTTCTGCCCCGGTTCGCGAATCACCAGTCCGCCCGCTTCAAGCGAACCGAGCATGCGATGCAGCGAAGCTTTCGGCATCTGGATGTCATGCGCCATGTCGGCGAGCGAGACCGGCGCATCGGCGGCGACGAGATATTCGAGCAGCGCAAACGCCCGCAGGGTCGGGGTATCCGCCTTGTTGTCTGACGGGGAGTCGTGCTGGGTCGCTGCGTCGTTCATATGCGCCGTTCCGGAAAATGGATCAGCGGTATTGTACCCAAACGGACTATCGAACGGATTGAACGCCATTGGCCGGTTTTCGATGCGTATCAGTTCGTTCGAATGTAGACGAGCCGTTGGACAGCGTCAATTGGTGATTTAATTATCCGGAACAAATTGTATCTAAAAATAGTTAACGCTATGATGCCCTGACATTGCCTTGGCACAGTGAAACAGTGGAACAGGAGAGGGACGTGATGGAGACCGCAACCCAACAACCGGATCGCCTGGTCGATGCCCGCGCCGTATTCGGCATCGATACGGATTTGCAGGTGCCGGCATTCAGTGAGCGCGACGATCACGTACCCGAGATCGACACGGCGTACCGCTTCAACCCCGACGTGACGCTGGCGATTCTGGCCGGCTTCATGTGCAACCGGCGCGTGATGGTGCAGGGCATGCACGGCACCGGCAAATCCACCCATATCGAGCAGGTGGCCGCGCGCCTGAACTGGCCGTGCGTGCGGGTGAATCTCGACGGGCATATCAGTCGTCTCGATCTGGTCGGCAAAGACGCCATCGTCGTGCGCGACGGCCATCAGATCACCGAGTTTCAGGAAGGCATCGTGCCGTGGGCGCTGCAACGCCCGGTCGCGTTGATCTTCGACGAATACGATGCCGGCCGGCCCGACGTGATGTTCGTGATTCAGCGCATTCTGGAGCGCGACGGCAAGTTCACGCTGCTCGACCAGAATCGCGTGATCCACCCGCACCCGGCGTTCCGCATGTTTGCCACGACGAACACCGTCGGCCTTGGCAATCTCAATGGCCTGTATCACGGCACGCAGGTGCTCAATCACGCACAGATCGACCGCTGGAATGTCGTGGCGACGCTCAACTATTTGTCGCGAGACGACGAGGCCGGCATCGTGCTCGCGCGCGTGCCGGAACTTGATAGCGACGCCGGGCGCACACTCATCGACTCGATGGTGAGTGTGGCGGAACTCACGCGCAAGGGCTTCGCGACCGGCGATTTGTCCACGCTCATGTCGCCGCGCACGGTGATCAACTGGGCGGAGAACGTCGGTATTTTCCGCGACGCCGGGCTGGCGTTCCGCCTCACGTTCCTGAACAAGTGCGACGAAGCCGAGCGTGCGGTGGTGGCGGAGTATTACCAGCGCGCCTTCGGCCGGGAGTTGCCCACGAACGACGGTGGTCGCTCGCTGCTGGCCGATGCGTCATGACGATCTCGGATCGCGAGGCGGGACGGCGCGCCGCGCGTGGCGAAGCGTTGTGCGCCGCGACGGTACGCGCGCTGACCGGCGACGCCGCGCTGCATTACAGCGGCGCGCGCCTGTGCCGGAACATGCGCCCGCTGCCACTGCATGCGCCGCATCTACAAACGCTGCCGGGGCCAGCCGATCCGTTCGATCCGTTGACGGCGCTCGTCACGTTGCGCGGTGCCGCCGACGGGGCGGCACTACGGCTGCGGCACAGCGATGCGGCACTGCACCGCCGCCTGCAACCCGAAGCGCCGCTCGAGCGGTTGCTCTTCGAACTGATGGAGCAGTTGCGCTGCGAGACGTTCATCCCGGCGGGCATGCCCGGCGTCGCGAAGAACTTGCGCGATCGATTCGAAGCGTGGTCGCGCGCGATGCACCTGAGTGGCGTGGCCGACAGCCATGTCGGATTGTTGCTCTACACCGTTGCTCAGATGGGCTGGTCGCGCTTGACCGGCTATCCCGTCATCGAGGATACGGAAGGACTCATCGAAGCCACGCGCATGGCCATCGCGCCGCGTATTGGCGGCGCGCTCGCGGGCATGCGCCGAACGCGAGCCGATCAGGCGGCCTTCGCCGTCTTCGCGCGCGAGTTGGCGGCCGACATCGCGCGGATGATCCGTGCGGCAGGCGGTGAGCAAGCGGACGACGACAAGGACAAGGATGAGGAGGACGAGAAAGGGGTGCGCAATGCCTTCTCGTTGTTTCTCGATTTCGACGAACAGGAAGACGACGGCATCACGCTCGCGCATTCGGGCGATAGCCGAGTACTCAAGGCGTCGGCGCAGGGCTATCGCGTGTTCACGAATCGGTACGACCGTGAACTGTATGCGGGCACGCTGGTGCGCCGTGCGCTGCTGAGCGAATTCCGCGAGCGTCTCGACGAGCGCATCGTCGCCCAGTCGATCAACGTGCCGAGGCTTGCCCGTGCCCTCAAGGCGGCGCTGGCGGTGCCGCAACGCGACGGCTGGTCGTTCGGTGAAGAGCAGGGACGTATCGACGGACGGCGTCTCGCGCAACTGGTCAGCTCGCCCGCCGAACGACGGCTGTTCCGGCTCGAGAAGCACACGTTGATTGCCGAGTCGATGGTGAGCTTCCTGATCGATTGTTCCGGGTCGATGAAGGCGCAGATCGAATCGGTTGCGATGATCGTCGACGTGCTGTCCCGCGCGCTCGACGCGGCCGGTGTCACGAACGAAATCCTCGGCTTCACGACGGGGGCATGGAACGGCGGACGCGCGCGCACCGACTGGCTCTCGCGCGGCAAGCCCCGTTTTCCGGGGCGCCTGAACGAGGTCTCGCATCTGATCTTCAAAGACGCGGTGACGAGTTGGCGACGCGCGCGCACCGACATTACCTCGCTGTTCAAGGCGGATTTGTTTCGCGAAGGCGTCGACGGCGAGGCGGTCGAGTGGGCCTGCGAACGCTTGCGCTCACGCAGTGCGAACCGACGTCTTCTGATCGTGATTTCCGACGGCAGTCCGATGGACGCGGCCACCAATCAAGTCAATGACGAACACTATCTCGATCATCATTTGCGTGAGGTCGTGGCGCAGCAGCAGGCAATCGGGGACGTGGAGGTGCTGGGCCTCGGCGTCGGCCTGGATCTGAGTCCGTATTACCGGAACTCACTCGCCTTGGACCTGACGTCACCGCCCGACATGACAACGCTCTCGCGACTGGTTGACTGGATCGGTAGCGGTGGCCGTCGCGCTCACGCGTAACGTCTGGCGTTAAGCCATCTCCAGCAGCGCGCTCACCATCAGGTGCCCGCCCAGCAGGATCAGCGTAAGGAAGGCAAGACGTCGCGTCGTCACACCGGAGAGCGGCGGCGGATGACGGCGCGCGAGCAACGTGGCGAACGTGACGACAGGCAGCGCCACAGCCGCCTGCCACCACATGGATGCCGGCAACTGACCGGCGAAGGCACTGTAGACGGTTCGGATCGATGCCGTGACCGCGAACAGCAGGATCAACGCGCAGCGAATCTGCACCAGCGTGAGCGGTTGCCGATAGAAGTAGAAGATCAGCGGCGGTCCGGAGATGCCGAACATGCCGCTGAGCAACCCGCCGAAAATCCCACTGAAGAAGAAGCCCGTGTCGCCCGAGCGTTCGGCCTTCGGCGCGGGACGCAACGCAGATCCGATACCGCCATAGAGCACGACCGCGCCCAGTAGCAGATGCAGCAAGTTCGACGCCGCGCCGTTCAGATAATCGAAGAGCAGCACGCCGATGACGACCGAGGGCAGGATGCCGAGCGTTGCGGCGCGCACGGCGCGCCAATCGATGTGATGCAGCGTACCAGGCAACGCCAGCGCACTGTTCATGAGGGTGACAAGGCTGACGAGAATGGCCACGCTTGCCACGGGCGCCAGCCCGAAACCGCTGGCGCCGCCCAGCACGATCATGCCCAGCCCGAAGCCCGTGACCGTCTGGAAGTAGGTGGCGAAGCCCAGCAACAACATCAATGGCAGGTAGGCCTGAATCGCGTGAAGCGTCATGGCCGGATGGCGAGCGGCGAGGTTCCGGTGAGCTTGGCACGGGCGGCCTGTGCCTGCACGCAGGTCACGCCGATCACGTAATAGATGTCGTCGGCGCTGCAACCGCGCGACAGATCGTTGGCCGGACGGTTCAGCCCTTGCAACAGCGGGCCGATGGCCTTCGCGCCGCCGATGCGTTCGGCCAGCTTGTAGCCGATGTTGCCGGCGTCGAGACTCGGGAAGATGAGCGTGTTGGCATGCCCTTCGACCTGCGAGTGCACGACCTTGCGCTGAGAGATTTCGGAGACGATGGCCGCGTCGAGCTGGACGTCGCCGTCGATGGCCAACTGCGGCCGCGCTTCCTTCACGAGGCGGGTCGCTTCCACGACTTTGTCCACGGCCGCATGTTTCGCGCTGCCGCTCGTCGAAAACGACAGCATCGCGACCCGTGGCGGCTCCATGAGCAGCGCGCTTGCACTGTCGGCCGCGGCGAGTGCGATCTGCGCGAGCTGGGCGGCGTCGGGGTCGACGACGAGGGCGCAGTCGGAAAAGATCAGGCCGCCCTTCATCGTATGGAACGGCTCGCAGAGCATCATCAGAAAGAAGCTCGATACGAGTTGAAACGACGGCTGCACGCCGATGATCTGTATCGCCATGCGCACCACGTCGGCGGTCGTGTTCACGGCGCCCGCGACAGAACCATCGGCATGACCGAGCCGCACCATCATGTTCGCGAAGCCCAGCGGCGAGCGCATTTCCTCGGCGGCTTGGGCGCGCGTCATTCCCTTTTTCGCCCGCATGCCGTGCCAGGTTTCGGCGAAGGCGTCCGCCATGTCCGATGTCGCCGGATCGATCAGCTCCATGCCGGCCAGATCGATGCGTGCCGCGTCGGCCGCGCGTTGTGTCTTGCCGATGTCGCCGACGAGCACGATGCGCGCGATACCCTCGCGCGTTGCACGCGCGGCGGCGGTGAGCATCCGGTCGTCTTCCGATTCGCACAGCACGATGCGCATCGGAGCGCGCCGCGCGGTATCGATGATGCGATTGATGGCTTTCATGATGTCGAAAAAATAAAAAAGCGCCCCCGGCACCCACAGAGCCGGGAGCGCTGTAACACGAATTACCTCAACCGCGTCAGACGTAGTCCTTGTACTTGTCGAGCATGCGCACCGGCTTCGCCAGCGCGTCGCGGCGGAACGGGTCGCCCAGCTCGCGGGTGCACATGATTTCGATGATCGTCGTCTTGCCGTGATTCATCTGCATGTCGATGGCCTTCTTGAGCGCCGGGCCGACATCTTCCAGGCGATCGACCACGATGCCCTCGGCACCCATGGCGCGGGCGATGTTCGCGAAGCTCGGGCTATCGAGTTCACCGGCCACGAAGCGGCGGTTGTAGAAGTCCACCTGGTTCTTCTTCTCGGCGCCCCATTGACGGTTGTGGAAGACCACGGCCGTGACCGGAATGTTGTGACGCACGCAGGTGAGCGTTTCCATCAGGCTCATGCCCCAGGCGCCATCGCCGGCGTACGAAACGGCCGGACGGTGCGGTGCCGCAACCTTTGCGCCGATGATCGTCGGGAACGCATAGCCGCAGTTGCCCCAGCTCATGGCCGCGAAGAAGCTGCGCGGCTTGTTGAAGCGAAGGTAGCTATTGGCCACCGAGTTGATGTTGCCGATGTCGGTCGAGACCATGACATCTTCCGGCATGGCCTTTTCCAGCTCACGCAATACCTGACGCGGATGCAGATACTCGCCACCGTTGAAGGTGCGCTCCTGCTTCTGCTCTTCGATCATGTCGAGGCTGTACGGATCGCGCTCGTGGGTCCAGTCGTCGAGTTCCTTTTCCCATGCGGCCTTCTCGGTGGCGATCTGGTCGGCGCGTGCGGCGCGCGTGGCGTCGCAGACGAGCTTGCGTTCGGCCAGACGCTGCGACAGCGCCACGGCCGCCGCCTTCGCATCGCCGCAAATACCGACGGATATCTTCTTCACGAGACCGAGCATCTTGTGATCGGCGTCGATCTGAATGATCTTCGCGTTCTTCGGCCAGTAGTCCAGGCCGTGCTGCGGCAGCGTGCCGAACGGTCCGAGACGCGAGCCGAGGGCCACGACCACGTCGGCCTGTGCGAGCAGCTTCATGGCGGCCTTCGAGCCTTGGTAGCCGAGCGGGCCGCACCACAGCGGATGGTTGGCCGGGAACGAGTCGTTGTGCAGATAGCTGTTCACGACCGGCGCACCCAGACGTTCGGCGAGGGCCTTGCACTCTTCGATGGCATCGGCCATGACGACGCCGCCGCCCGAGATGATGACCGGGAACTTGGCTTGGGCGAGCAGTTCAGCCGCTTCGTTGAGGCGTTCGTCGCCCCCTGCGCCACGGTCGAGACGCTGCGGACGCGGAATCTCGGTCTTGATCTGGCCGTAGAAGTAATCGCGCGGAATATTGAGTTGCGTCGGGCCCATTTCGGCCATGGCACGATCGAAGCAACGCCCCGTGAATTCGGCCATGCGGGCCGGGTGCGTCACATGCCCCTGATACTTCGTGAACTCCTGGAACATCGGCAATTGCTTCGCTTCCTGGAAGCCGCCGAGGCCGATCCCCATCGTGCCGGCTTCCGGCGTAACGATCACGACCGGGCTGTGAGCCCAGTAAGCGGCGGCAATCGCCGTCACGCAGTTACTGATGCCGGGGCCGTTCTGACCGATCACGACACCGTGGCGACCCGACACGCGAGCGTAGCCGTCGGCCATGTGACCTGCGCCTTGTTCATGCACGACGGGAATCAGACGAATGCCGGCCGGCGCGAAGATGTCCATTGCGTCCATGAAGGCCGAGCCCATGATGCCGAACATCTCGCTCACGCCGTTGGCGACCATCGTTTCGACGAAGGCTTCGGACGGCGTCATGGCTTGCGGGCCACCGTCGGCGGCAGTCAGTTGCTGGGTGGCCGTAGCCGGGTCTTTGGCATTCATGGGTGTCTCCAGTGAAGAATAAACGGAACAAATAATTCCGATTTCGTTGCGTTGGTGGAAATCTAGGCGATCCGTTCGCCTCGGTCAATTGGTATTTTTATTATTTGGTACGTTTTGTATTGAAAAACGAATTTTTATCGAGGCGATGCCGGAGAACCACAAGTTGATGAATAGAGGTCAGCGCGAGGATCAGAGCGCCGGGCGGTCTTTGCGGAACGCGTTCTTCACTTCGATCTTGCCGTCGCGCAGGGTGAAGACATCGACCATGCGGGCTTCAACGCGAGTGCCGTCGGCCTTCGTGCCGCGAAACGTCGATTCGGACACGCCACGGTTCCCGGTGACGAAGTGCACGCCCTCGGTCCACGACGCATCGGGGAAGTTCTCCCATGCGGATTGAAACGCGGCGCGCACGGCGTTACGTCCTTCGAAGGTGCGGCCCAACATGTCGGGGCCGGCCACCGCGTGAAACACGCAGGTGTCGGTCATGCACGCCATGAGGGCGTCGATGTCGTGGCGATTCCAGGCGTCGTTGAAGGTCGCGAGCAACTGGATGTCGGCGGATTCGTTCTGAGTCGTCATGACAGATTCCAAAAAAATGCGGAGTGGAGACGGATCAACGCGCTTCGTCTTGCGCGTGATACCGCTGATAGAGGAAGCGCTGGCCGATGCGGCGGAATGGCGCGAAGCCCTGCCACTGCACGGTGCCGAACACGTTCGGGTATTGCAGTGCCGAGTCGTAAATGGGCAGATCCCACGATGGGTCGCGTTGTCCGGCAATGCGCTGGGCGAGGCGGCGCCCGGCGTGTGCGGAGAACGACACGCCATTGCCGCCGTAACCCACAGCGTAGAAGAGGTTTTGTCGCGGATCGGGTTGCGTGACGCGCGGCATCATGTCGTGACTCACGTCGACCCAGCCCCACCACGAGTAATCGATGCGAATGCCCTTGAGCGCCGGAAATTTGCGATGCAGGCCTTCGACGAGCACCGCCATATGTTTCGGATTCTGCGCATCGGCGCCGGTGATGGAGCTGCGACTGCCGATCTGCAGACGGCTATCCGGCAGCAGGCGGTAGTAGTAGCGCAGCGTGCGCGTATCGGTGATGACCTCGTGGGTGCGGAAATTCGTCGCCGCGATTTCGTCGGGCGTGAGCACACGCGTGACGAGTGAGTTCGACAGAATCGGCATGATCTTGGCGCGCAGCGCCTTGGTCACGTCGTTGCGCGTGTAGCCGCCGGTGGCGAAGGCGACTGCCTTGGCGCGCACCATCCCGCGCGGCGTGCGCACGTGATGCACGCCGTTGATCGTCTCGACACTCAGCACCGGCGTGGACGGATGCACGCGAGCGCCGAGCGCGCGCGCCATGCGCAGATAGCCGAAGGCGAGCTTGAGCGGATGCACCCCGATGCCATCGGGCTCATGCATGGCGCCGCAGCTCTCCTGATCGTCGACGTACTGCTCGCTGACCTCGGCGCGCGAGAGGATATGCGTGTCGTAACCGAACACGTCGCGCATGACCTTGGCTTCGTTGCGCAGGAACGCCATCTTGCGATCGCGGTGCGCGATGTAGAGATGGCCGCCCGGTTGCGGATCGCACTCGGGCACTTCGGCGATGAGGGACTTGAAGGTGTTGAAGCCTTCGCGGATTTCAGCGTCCAGCCGCAGGGCGGTTTCCTTGCCCCAGCGTGCGATCCATTGCGAGCGATAGAGCCGCCCGCTCGCGTTCTGTCCCTGACCGCCGTTGCGACTGGTGCAGCCCCAGCAAGTGCGGTTGGCTTCGAGCACCATGGCGCGAATGCCATGCTCGCGAGCGAGGAAGAGGGCGGTGGAAAGCCCCGTGAAACCAGCACCGACGATCACCACATCGACATCGGCGTCGCCGGGCAGCGGGCCATCGTCTTCGGGAGGCTCGCCGGCGGTGGCGACCCAATAGGTTGGTGCGTAATCCATGCCAAGACCGGGACCGGTCGAGACCAACGGATCGTAAAGCGGATCGTATGGCGCAGCTTCGGAGCGACGATCCAGCGCGAAGGATTCAATCGTACCCACGTTAGGCTCCTGACGGAAATGAGCCAATACTGCCAAGAACATTTTCCCGGGATTAGTACCACCGCCGCTTTGTGATGGTGCCAGCGAAAAGCGGCACCGCCGCTGCGTTTTCGCGCCACGAGACGGGCATCGCTGGCACCACACTTTTCTGTCATGTGGCTCTAAACGGCGCGAATTTTGGCTGTGGATACTGGGCCAGACAACGGGCCTTGGGTCGTCATCCGACGACGGGGTCCAAGCGTGTGCCGCCATGGCTGGCGCACGTACGCCGAACAACGCCTCGCGTACCGGAGACAGAACATGCTCAGATTGCTGATTGGCCTTGGATTGCCGTATCTCGGCGTAGTGGGATTGCTGCCTTGGGCGGCATCCGTCGAGCGATATGTGCTCGGCGTGCCGTTCATCTACGGCTGGATCTTCCTGTGGTTTGTGCTCACGTCCGTCTGCCTGTGGCTGTGCTGGACGCTATTCGACCGTCACACCGCAGAAGAACCCGCGTGACGCTCACGGGCTTAGTCCCTGCGCGTTGCTGACGGCCTGTGTGTTTCGCCGTCATGTCCAGCGAGCGCGATACCGCGCTTCAGTACCGAATTTCCGGAGATTGCGTCGATGGCAACCCTCATTTTTGCCGGCTTCATTCTGTTGTCGGTCTATCTCGCCTTGCGAGCGCGCGGTGGCCGCGGCCCGCAGAGCATGCACGATTTCTTCGTCGCCTCGCGGCAGTTCGGTGCGTGGCTCGTGTTTTTTCTCGCGGCCGGTGAGATCTACAGTATCGGCACGATGGTCGGCTTTCCCGGCGGCATTTATGCCAAGGGGCCGACGTATGGCGTGTGGTTCCTCGGCTATATTCTGCTGGCGTATCCGGTCGGCTATTTCCTCGGCCCGAAAATCTGGGATGCGGGCAAACGCTACAACGCCATCACGCTGCCCGATCTGTTCAAGGGGCACTTCAATAACCGCTTCCTCGAACTGGTGGTCGCAGTGACGGCGATCATCTTCCTGCTGCCCTGGGGGCAGTTGCAGTTCACCGGACTGGTCGCAGCGCTCAAGGGGCTTGGGTGGAATTTCCAGCCGTTGTGGCTCATCTCGTTTTCTGCGGCGCTGGCGTTCGTCTACATCGCGATCGCCGGGGTGCGCGCGTCGGCTTACATCGCAGTGCTCAAGGACGTGCTGATGGTCGCCGCGATCGTCGTCACGGGCGTGGCCGTGGCATGGGAAGCGGGCGTGACGCCGGTGTTTCAGGCGGCGAGCCAGCACGTGAGCAACGCGATGAGTACACCGCAGCTCACCTTCGCGATGACGACCATCGTGTTCCAGTCGCTGGGCATGTACGTGATGCCATTCGGTGTGCAGAATTTCTTCACGGCGAAGAGCGCGGCCACGATCCGTCGCACGCAAGTCGCCATGCCGCTGTATATGCTGATGTATCCGTTCCTCGTGCTGGCGTCGTACTACGCAATCAGCCAGAACATCACGTTAAGCTCCCCGAACGAAGCGTTCTTCGCGGCCGTGACGCAGTTGTTGCCCTCGTGGCTGGTCGGTCTGGTGGCGGCTGGGGCGGCGTTGTCCGGTCTGCTGGTGCTCGCGGGGATCTGCCTCGCGCTCGGCCCGATCGTCACGCGCAACATTCTGTCGGGGATGCCGGAGCATCGTCAGAAGGCCAGCTCGAAGGTCGTGATCGTGCTGTATCTGCTGGGCTCCATCGTGTTGACGCTGCTCACGCCGAACCTCATGCTTACGCTGATCAACATGGCGTATTACGGCGTGACGCAATTCCTGCCGGGCGTGATTGCCGTGGTCTTCCGTATGCGAGTGCGGGCCTCGGCGGTGGCCGCCGGCGTGCTCGCCGGACAAGGGCTTGCGCTCGTACTTTATTTCAAGAATCCCGACCTCGGCGGCGTGAACCTCGGGCTCATCTGCCTGGTCGTCAACGTTGTGGTCATGTCGGTGCTCAACCTGCTGCTCGGCGGCAATCGCGCACATTCGATGGACTCGATGGACTCGATGGACACGGGCGTGGGCACGCTTTCCCCCTATAAAAAGTAGAGATGACAGACAGAGACAATACCGCGGCCAGCCGCGACGACATTCGCGTGTACGTCGCGCGCAAGATTCTCACGATGAACCCGGCACAGCCGGTGGCAACGCATGTGGCCGTATGCGACGGGCGAATCCTCGCTGTCAGCGGCCTGGAGGACATGCGTCGATGGACCAATGCGACACCCGACGAGACACTGCGCGACAAGGTGCTGATGCCCGGCCTGGTGGAGGGGCATTGCCACCTGATGGAGGGGGCGATGTGGGACGCCGTCTATGTCGGCTATTACGACCGGCGTGGTCCGGACGGGCATTTGTGGGAAGGCCTGAAGACGCCGGTTGCGGTGTTGGATCGCTTGCGAGACGCGCAGCAACGCATGACCGACGATCACAGGCCGCTACTCGCCTGGGGTTACGATCCGATCTTCTTCGAGGGCACGCCACTCGTTGCGGGCGACATCGATACCGTGTCGATCACGCGCCCCATCGCCATTCTGCACGCCAGTGTGCATCTGATGAACGTGAACACGGCGATGCTCGAACTGGCGGGCATTGACGGTGACACCGACATCGAAGGCATTGTCATGGGGGACGACGGGGAGCCGACCGGCGAGTTGCAGGAGTTCGCCGCGATGTTCCCGGTATACAGGGTGATCGGCGAAGGTTTGTCGATTGCCGCGAGCGAAAGCCCTCGCGCGATCTGGAATTTCGGTCGCGTTGCACAACTTGCCGGGGTGACGACTGCTACCGATCTCGTCAACGATCTGACGGCCTCGGGTAACGCGAACCTTCTTGAGGCGACGCGCGACCCGAAGTATCCGATTCGCATCGTGCCCGCGTTCGCGCCGCAGCGCTGCCCCGAGGGTGGCCCGCAGCGGGTGCTGAATGCAAGAGAGGGCAATACCGACAAGCTGCATTACGGGCCGGTCAAATTCATCGTCGATGGGTCGATTCAGGGCTTCACAGCCCGCGTGCGCTGGCCGGGGTATTACAACGGCAAGCCGAATGGCCTCTGGTTGATTCCGCCGTCGCAACTGGTCGAGACGTTCATGCCGTTCCACACGGCAGGCCTGCAATTGCATATCCACACCAATGGTGACGAAGCCACGGAAGTCGTGCTCGATGCCATCGAAAAGTTGCTGGCACTCCATCCGCGTGCGGACCATCGGCACACGTTGCAGCATTGCCAGATGGCCGACGTTGCACAACTGACTCGCGCGCAACGGCTGGGCATGGTGGTGAATTTCTTCGCCAACCACGTCTATTACTGGGGCGACGCGCACTATCAGCGCACGATGGGCCCCGATCGCGCCAACCGGATGGATGCCGCAGAGATCGCCCGTCAGATCGATTTGCCGTTCGCCCTGCATTCCGACGCGCCCATCACGCAGCTCAACCCGCTGTTCACCGCATGGTGCGCGGCCAAGCGAGAGACGTCGTCGGGGCGCGTACTTGGCGAGTCGCTGCGCTTGCCGGTGGCGGACGCGTTGCGCGCCATCACGTTGGGCGCGGCGTTTTCGCTGGGCATGGATCATCTGATCGGCAGTATCGAAGTCGGCAAGTACGCCGACTTCGCCGTGCTCGATGTCGATCCGTTCGAAGCGCCCGTGGACGACCTGCGCCAGATGCCGGTGTGGGGCACGGTGCTGGGCGGCGATATCTTCCGCGCGCCTGTGTGACGATCATGCAAGCAAGTCACACCACCGCGCCGGATGCTGTTGCGCAGGCTGCGAGACCGCCGATCCCGATGGTCGTGCTTGGCGGCTATCTCGGAGCGGGCAAGACAACGCTCGTCAATGCTCTGTTGCGCAATGCCGAGGGCTTGCGGGTGACGGTACTCGTCAACGATTTCGGCTCGATCAATGTCGACGCTTCGCTCATTCGTGAACGCGGCGACGACGTCATCGGGCTTGAGAACGGCTGTGTGTGCTGCACGATCGGTGGGCGTCTGGTGGAGACGCTGATTGCCCTCGGCGAGCGCACCGATCGGCCCGACTTGCTGGTCATCGAGGCGAGCGGCGTGTCCGATCCGATGCGCATCGCGCAAGTGGGCTTGCTCGACAGGGCATTTCGCTTGCACGGCATCGTGGTGGCGGTGGACGTTGAGGGCATCGATGCAGTGCTGGACGACCGCTACGTCGGCGACATCGTTCAACGTCAGATTGCCGCGGCCAGCACGCTCGTGCTGACCAAGACCGATCTGGTGAGTGCGACAAAGCTGGACGCGGCCCGGCATCGGCTGGCATCGCTGGGCGCGACGCAGATCGTTGTGACGGCGAAGGACGGAGTCGTGCCGCCCGCCATTCTCTTTCCCGACGAGGCTCTGACGGTACCAGGGCTGCTGAGTCCGCATCCGATGCACACGATCTCCCGTGCGCTGCCGCGCGGTTTGCGCAGCTTCAACTTCGAAACCCGTGGTGTATTCGACCGTTCTCGCTTGAAAGCGGCCCTGACCCTATTCCCCGAGAAGCTCCTCCGCGCGAAGGGCTTCGTCTCGCTGCGCGCCGGTCAGACGAGCGAACTGCATGTCGTCGGGCGTCGCTCGATGCTCACGCGTCGTCCGGATCTGTCCGCTACGTCGTCAGTCATCGTGCTGATCGGCATCTTCTCCGACGACGACCAGCGTTTGCTCACGCAGGCGCTGGCTTCCGCCGTGCGCTGAGGCCACTGGCCGCATCCCCTTCGTCAAGTCATTCGACCGTTGTGCCGTGAGGTCGCGCCGCGCAATAAAAAAAGCCGGCGGCAGAGTGTCTGCCGCCGGCCGTGACCTGCACGCGGTTATCGGAATCAGATCTCGAAGCCCGGGTCAGGCGAGCGCAGCTTGCGCCAGATCGACCGCACGGTGAACGCGACGAGCAGTACCGTCAGACTGGCGACACCGAGTGCCAGCGGTGTGCGCTGATCCGGAATGAAGGCCATGGCGCCGACGATGGACAGCATGCCGATAATCGCGACCCAGGTGAGGTACGGAAAGCCCCACATCCGCACCTTCAGCTTGCCCGGTGCTTCGCGTTCCAGCCGCTTGCGCAACTTCAGTTGCGAGAACGCGATCAGCACGTACACGAAAATCGCCACCGTGCCGTAAGAGTTCACGAGGAAGGCAAACACCGTGTCGGGCGAGACGTAAGACATCACCACGGCGGCGTAGCCGAACAGCGTGCCGACGAGAATCGCACGAACCGGCACGCCACGTGAGTTGAGCTTGGCAAGCGAGCGCGGGGCGTCGCCACGGCGCGTGAGCGCGAAGAGCATGCGCGACGAGGCGTACAGGCCCGAGTTCAACGCCGAGAGAACGGCGGTGAGCACGACCGCGTTCATGATGTGCGCGGCAGCCGGAATGCGCATGGCTTCGAGCGCGCTCACGTACGGCGTCGCCATGCCGGCCGAGTTCCAGGGCACGAGCATGACCACCAGCAGGATCGAGCCGATGTAGAAGAACAGCACGCGTCCGATGACCGAATTGGTCGCTCGTGCGACGGCTTGTTGCGGCTCGGCCGCTTCGGCGGCGGCAATCGTCACGATCTCCGCACCGAAATAGAAGCCGGTGGCCGCGACGGCCCCTGCCATCACGGGACCGATGCCGTTGGGCATGAAGCCGCCGTGCGAGAGCAGATTGCCGGTGCTCGCCACGGCGCCCGGCCACATGCCGAACACGAACAGCCCGCCGAGGAACAGGAACACGACGATCGCCGCAACCTTGATCGACGCAAACCAGAATTCGAACTCGCCGTACGACGCCACCGACACCAGATTGGTCAGCGTGAGCACGACCAGCAGCGCGAGACTGATGGCCCAGGCGGGAATGTCCGGCAGCCAGAACTGAATCAGGTTGGCCCCCGCCACGGCTTCCACGGCGACCACGATGACCCAGAAGTACCAATACATCCACCCCGTCAGAAAGCCGGCCAGTTCGCCGCCGACCGGTTTGTCGTTCCACGCGAGCCGGGCGTACTCGTAGAACGACCCGACGGCGGGTAACGCGCACGCCATCTCGCCGAGCATGCGCATGACGAGCACCACGAGCGCACCGGTAATAAGGAACGACAGGACTGCCGCCGGGCCGGCTGCGTGCACGACCACGCCGCTGCCGACGAAGAGGCCGGCGCCGATCACGCCTCCCAGCGCGATCATGCTCATGTGACGTTGCTTGAGGCTCGATTGCAGATGGGTTCCGCTGTCACGATTGGCCATGGTGACCTCCCGTGAGGTGGCCCGCGATGGGCGCGGCGGCAC
>JARLJF010000147.1 GCA_031291335.1 Pandoraea sp.
CGGCGAGCGTCGCGACGAAGATCGACAGCGCCGTCGTGCCCGGTGCTACGACGGCACCGACGAAGGCCACGGCAATGCCCAGGCAGGTGCCGAGGAACACGCCGGCGGTGGCCTTGGCCATCCAGCGCAGATTGGCGGGCTGAAGGGCCGCATTACGCTTGCGACGCGATTCGAGCCAGAGCAGATTGCCGCTATAGACGAGCACCGCGCCCATCAGGCCGAGCACGAAGTACACCCAGCGCATGGCGTCGCCCGCGAAGTTACCGAAGTGCGCACCATAGACCATGCTCATGACAGCGTGGTTCGTGTCGCGTGCTCCCGGACTATGCTGGCCGACGATCTCGCCATCGTTCAGGCGCACGGCCACTGCGGCGAAGACCTCCAATGAATGGCTGGCTTCGCCGTAGACTTCGGCCACGGCGTCCGGCTTGCCGTAACCGGTCCACGCCACGGCGGTCGCCTCCATGTCGGGGGCGGCGTGTTCGGCGCGTGCCAGTATCGCTTGCAGATCGAGTGGCTTGCCGTCGACCGGGGCAATCTTGGCCGGCACCGCACCCGTCGCTTGAGGGATCTCCGACATCAGCTTGCTTTGGAACGTGACGACGTTGAACGCCATCATCAGCGGCAAGCTCAGGCACAAGAGTGCCCCGGTGAGCGCGAAGACGATGTGGAACGGCAGACTCAACACGCCGATGGCGTTGTGCGCGTCCTGCCAAAAGCGCTTGAGGTTGCGCCCGGGGCGCAGCGCGAAGATGTCACGCGTCACGCGCGGCAAATGCACGATTACGCCGGAGATCAGCGCCATGCCGTAGAACAGCGACACCACCCCCATCAGATATAGCCCGTACGTCGGGATCGACAGCGAGTAATGCAGTGCGTTGAGTGTGCTCGACAGACCGGGACGGGCGTTGCCAATCACCAGCGATGGCGTAGCACCCTCGGCGCTCGGGCCCAGGCGGGCCTGCATCCAGTCACCATTGGTCGCTTGCCAGTAGGCGAACGGCGTGGACGAATGATTGGGTAGCACAACGCCCATCTGCTCACGCGCGGCCGGATACTTCGCGCGAACCATCTCGGCGAGTTGTTCCGTCTGGGCCAGCGTGACCGGCGTATGACGCGTTGCTGGTTGCTCCCAGCGTTCGATCTCGTGATGAAAGACGGTCAGGGCACCGCCAAGCATGGCGATGAACAGGGCGAAGCCGGCAACGATGCCGGCCCACGTATGGACACTCAGGTATTGACGCAGGGTTTGGGCGCGCATCGGGCGATCCTTACCAGACGGCGCGCGCTAACAGCAGCGCGGCCCAGGCGACGACGGTGGTGGCGCCAAGGCCAATCCACGCGCGTGCGGCGGTGCGGCTCGCATAGACCACGGCGAACAGGCCGAGCCACACGAGCGGGAAGAGGGCGATGACAGAAATGATGGCGGTCTTCCAACCGGCAGGCGTCATGTAGGCGATGGCCCCGCACAACGCCATGGCGGCGAAGAAGCCGAGCACGAGGCCCGCGAAGGTTCTACTCCACATGAGCGTCTCCGCGCAGCCAATGCCATCCGCCCGCGGCATACGGCCAGAAGAGCAGGCCGAAACACAGCGACATGAAAGCCGCTGCGATGCCAGCCGACGGACCGGCCGCCAGCCACCAGCACACGAGGCAGGCGATGGCGGCGAGCAACGAGAGCGCCCGCGCCGGTTGCGCCGACAGACGCTGCGCTCGTAGGCGCTGGTGTTCCGAAGTGAGGTAGCAGGCACCGCCTGCCAGCCATGCCAGTGCAATGGCCAATGCAATCAACATGCTCGGGAATCGCTGAAAAATGAGGCCCCGCAAGCAAAAACGCCGCCCTTGGGCGACGTGGCTGGCGAAGCAAATCCACAAACGATTTCCGTCTCACGTTCGTCCTGAACATTCGCATGCCTACGGACGTAAACGTTAACGAAAACGATTCGCATTTATATCATGATTCGGACGAATCCCGAAATAATCTGACTCGAATGCGTGGGTTGGCGGCGGCTTTGCGTGGTGAAGTGACAACGGCGCGTAGTGCGCCGTTGTCCATCAGTGGAAATGGGATTGACCGGAGGGTGCGCGAGACGCCCGAACTTACGGCGTGCCGGCTGCCCTCGTCGCTAACGTGCTGGCCGGCAATGGGCCGTCGAACTGACGAAAGACGGCGCGCCAGTATGGAATCGCTGGCCCGTCGGTCGGTTGGGCGGCATCGATTTGCGGCAGCAGATGCCAGGGGGCGGTCGGGTACTGGTGATGTACGCGATGCAGATGCTGGTTGAGCAGCAGGGCGCGACCGGGGGCGGGCGCCTGGAAGTTGCGTGCGCGTGCCGGTTCGTCCATCGCCACGCCATAGTGCGGCAGGTTGTCGGCGATCGACAGCCAGATGCCGCGCGCGGCGAACGTCGCCAGAAACACCGCCCACCAAGGGCCGTAGGCCCACAGGGCCAGCGCCAGTGCGGCGAGCAAGACGAGGAAGTCGCGCTGAATCCGGCGACGACGGATCGGGTCGGCGGCGAACATGATGACGCGGCGGCGCACGTCGTCATCTTCCGGATCGCTGCCGAGTGCGCTGAGGGCGAGCGTGGGCAGACGCCGCACCGGCAGCCATGCGATGACCGGGGCAAACACTTCCGCGAGCCACATGCCACCGAGCAGGCGTGACTGGTAGCCGAGCCATTTTTGCGCGCGAAGGGGCAGCGGCGCATTGGCGGGCAGCGTTGAAATATCCGGGCGGTCGAAGGGCTGACGGGTGAAGCGGTGATGCATCAGATGCCCGAAGCGCATGATCTCAAACGGCAACCCGAGCAGCAACGAGAGTGCGCGACCGGTGCGTTCGTTGGCGCGCGCCTTCAGGCGCAACTGGCCGTGGATGGACTCATGAATCAGCCCCCAATGCATCGGCGTGAGCAGGAGCACGGGAATGAGCGACCAGGCGGCGACCTCTCCCCAGTGGCGCAGTGCCCAGCCCAGTCCCAGCCATTGCCAGAGTCCGGTGAGTCCCGTCAGGCCGATGAGCCACGGATTCCAGCGCGACGGGCGGGCGTGTCGCCACAAGGCTGGTGACGCGATCGACTCGCTGGTAAGGGAGACGGGATGTTCAAGCGATTCGGGGGTAACAGAAACAGCGGCGGACGTGGCGGTGTCGATCTCTGCCGGACGCGCAACGACATTCTCCATGGGGTCTCCGTGACGTGGGGGCCGTGTGCTGGACGCCATCATACGCAAATATGGGATGGCCAGACACAGTGGCGACGAGTGTAAGTCGTGTCTCGGGATGGAAATATGTCAGTCGTGTTGCAGCGCCTTACTTGCAGGATATTTCCGCCCGCTCAGCTCATCCTCTCAGGCTGTCGCACTGGGCGATGCCGGCCTTGGTGAGGCGTGCGAGCCGCAGTCCCCGCTCGCCGTCTTCCAGCGAGATCCAGCCGGCCTCGGTGAGCACACTGAGATAGCGCAGCAGTGTGCTCATGGGCAACGCGCTGCGCTTGGCCAGGCGCGCGAGCGAGAGCGACTCGCGGCCTTCCCGGTGGCCGTCGGCCAACGTTACGAGCAGCCGCGCGAGATCCTGCTCGGCTTGCGCGAGACTGGCGTCGGCGCTGGCAGCCTCGTCAGGCATGGCGACGCTCCAGCAGCACGGGAATGGATTTCGACGTCGGTGTGCCGGCACCGTCGGCGACGGCGTCGAGCGGCACCAGTCCGTTGGTTTCGGGGTAGTAGGCGGCGATGCAGCCGCGCGGAATGTCGTAGGCGACGAGCAGGAAGTCATCGGCACGGCGTGCAATGCCGTCGTTCCAGACACCCACGAGATCGATCCGCTCGCCTGCGCGCAAGCCGAGTGCATCCAGATCCTCGATATTCGCGAAGACGACGCGGCGTTGTCCGAACACACCGCGATACCGGTCGTTCAGGCCGTAGATCGTGGTGTTGTATTGATCGTGTGAACGGATGGTCGCGAGTTGCAGCACGTCGGCACCGCGCTCGCCGGCCTGACGGCGTGCCACGTCGATCGGCAACTCGCGCGGCAGCGCATGCGTGGTGAAGTTGGCGCGCGCGTTGGCAGTGAGCCACTGACGCTCCGACGGCGGCACGGCCAGCCGGAAGCCGCCCGGATGGCGTACGCGACGGTTGAAGTCCGCGAAGTCGTCGAAGGTGGCCGCGATGGCGTCGCGAATGCGGTCGTAGTCTTCCACGTACCAGTGCCAGTCGTCGTGACCGGCGAGGGCGCGACCCATGGTCGCCTGCGCCATGCCTGCCACGATGGCGGGTTCCGACAGGAGATGCTCTGACGCCGGGGCATTGATGCCGTACGACAAGTGCACCATGCTCATCGAATCTTCGACGGTGACGCCTTGCACGGTGCCATTCTGCATATCGATCTCGGTGCGCCCGAGGCACGGCAGAATCAGCGCGTCGCGTCCGTGAACGAGATGGCTGCGATTGAGCTTGGTCGCCACATGCACGGTCAGGTCGCACTGGCGCAGACCCTCCCACGTACGCGGCGTGTCGGGCGTGGCCATGGCGAAGTTGCCGCCCATGCCGATGAAGACCTTGATACGGCCGCCGAGCATCGCCGAGATCGTATCGACGACGCCCAGCCCTTCGCGTCGCGGCGGTGTGAAGTCGAATGCCTTGCCAAGCCGGTCGAGGAAGGCGGCCGA
>JARLJF010000148.1 GCA_031291335.1 Pandoraea sp.
GGCGAATGCCGGCAGGTCGCTTGAGATGCGTCGGCAAATGAGCAGTTCGGCCATGACCGAACAGGCCCGGAGACGATTTTCATGCCATCCCCCGACGTTTCAATGCCTTCCATGCCTTCCCCTCGTCAGGCCGCCCAAGCAAGCGCTGCGGCAACCCGCCTGAGCGCCGGCGACATCTCCGCCCGTCTTGACCGTTTGCCACCGACCCGCACCGTCTGGAAATTGGTGGTGCTGCTCAGTCTCGGTTTCTTCTTCGAACTCTACGACCTGCTCTACACGGGCTATATCGCCCCCGGGCTGGTGAAGAGCGGCATTCTGACGCCCACGACACCGGGCCTGTTCGGCACGACCGGCGTGGCCAGTTTCATTGCCGCACTTTTCGCCGGACTCTTCATCGGCACCATCGCGTGCGGCTTTCTCGCTGACCGGTTCGGCCGTCGCGCGGTGTTCACCGGCTCGTTGCTCTGGTACACGGTGGCGAACGTCATCATGGCGTTTCAGGAGACGGCCACAGGCGTGAACTTCTGGCGCTTCGTGGTGGGCCTTGGCATCGGCGTGGAGTTGGTGACGATCGGTACCTATATCGCCGAACTCGTGCCCAAGCAGATTCGCGGCCGGGCGTTCGCGTGCGAGCAAGCGGTCGGCTTCACCGCCGTGCCGGTTGTTGCCTTTCTCGCCTACTGGCTCGTGCCGCGTGAATTCCTCGGTCTGGAGGGCTGGCGCTGGGTGGTGCTGATCGGCGCGCACGGCGCAGTGTTCGTCTGGTGGATTCGCCGCGCGCTGCCGGAGAGCCCGCGCTGGCTTGCACAGAAGGGGCGTCTCGACGAGGCGGATCGCGTGCTGTGCGCGCTGGAAGCGAAGGTCGCCCGCGAGTATGGCAAACCGCTGCCGCCGCCGGGTGAGCCTGAGCCGGTCGTGCCGAAGAGCGCGTTTCGCGACATGTGGGTGCCTCCGTATCGCAAGCGCGCGATCATGATGATTCTGTTCAACATCTTCCAGACGGTCGGCTTCTACGGCTTCGCCAACTGGGTGCCGACGCTGCTCATCAAGCAGGGCGTGACCGTGACGACGAGCCTCGGGTATTCGAGCGTGATCGCGCTTGCCGCCCCCGTTGGCCCGCTGATCGGTCTGTGGATGGCCGACAAGGTCGAGCGCAAGCACGCCATCGTATGGACTGCCGGAATCGGTATCGTGTGCGGTCTGGTGTTCTCGCAGGTGACGTCGTCGTTCCTGCTCATCGCCATGGGGATCGGCCTCACGCTCGCGAACAACATCATGTCGTACAGCTATCACGCGTATCAGACAGAATTGTTCCCTACCGGCATTCGGGCGCGCGCCGTCGGTTTCGTCTATTCGTGGAGCCGTTTCTCGGCGATCTTCACCGCGTTCCTGATCGCCTCGGTGCTGCGCAACTTCGGTGTGACCGGTGTGTTCGTGTTCATCTCGTGCGCGATGCTGGTCGTCATGCTCTCGATCGGGCTGATGGGCCCGCGCACGCGTGACATCGCGCTGGAGAAGATTTCGCAGTAGCCAGTATTGCCAGTAACACGCATGGGCATTTGGCCGCACACTGGCGCGGCCAACCCCCGCATTCCCGCACACGCTCTCCGGAGATTCCGATCATGGCGGACCTGAAAACCGAAGCGGCCTACGAGGCCAATGCCGTTCGTTACAGCGAAGACTGGCTCAACCAGCCGCCGCCGGACGACATGTACGCACTGCTGGTGCGTCATTTCATTCCCGGCGGACGCACCGTGGATGTGGGGTGCGGCAACGGGCGCGACGCGGCGTGGCTGGCGCAGCAAGGGTTCGACGTGGTGGGCTACGACAATTCGCCCGCGCTCGTAGCACTGGCGCGCGAGTCGTTCCCCTGGGTGACGTTTCACGTCGGGCGGCTCCCGCTGCTGGAGGAGGTGACGGCGCAGTTCGATAACGTGGTTTGCGAGACGGTGCTGATGCATCTGCCCGCGAGCGATGTGCCGCAGGCCGCCGACCGGCTCTGGACGTTGGTGCGTCCGGGCGGCGTGCTCTACGTGTCGTGGCGTGTGACCGAAGGCGAGGATCTTCGCCATGAGGACGGACGTCTTTACAGCGCCTTCTCCCCCGACGTCGTGCGCGCAGCGCTTCACGACGGTGTCGTTCTGCACGAGGAAGATGTTACGAGCACCAGCTCGGGCAAGCGCGTCTGCCGTCTGATCGTGCGACGCCCGGTCTGACGCCGGGCATCTCATCGAACGCGCGGCGGCGCGTCAGAGCAGTTCGATTTCCGGCAAGGTGAGCAGGCTCGTCTCGCGCATGAGCGAGACGAACTCGCCAATGTAGGGGCGCGTCGTGATGGCGGGCAACGTCGCCGCCCATAGCTCGGCCGTCAGCCCCTGCGGTGTGATCGGACGCGCACTCACATAGCGCCTTTCCAGATAACCGGTGACTGCCCACAGCGGCAGGGCGGCCAACCCGCGGCGGCTGGCGACCAGTTGCAGAATCGCCACCGTCAACTCCGTGGTTCGGCGCGTCGGCTCGATACCCGCAGGACGCAGCACCTGACGCACGATGTCCAGCATGTCGTCGGGCACGGGGTAGGTGATGAGTGTCTCGTCGCGGAAGTCCCCGGCATCGAGATGCGACTTGCCTGCGAGCGGATGATCGTTCGCCATGAGCGCCATCATCTGGAAGCGGAACAGCGGATGGAAGTCGACCGCTTCGCCTTCCTCATGCTCGGAAATGATCGCCAGATCGGCGCGATCCTGATGCAGTAGCCCGATGGGGTCGGCGTGAAAGCCCGACACGATATCGAGTTCCACTTCCGGCCAGCGAATGCGGAAGGCGTCCATGGCTGGCATCAACCAATCGAAACACGTGTGACATTCGACCGCGATGCGCAGCGTGCCCTGCGTGCCTTGCGCAAGCCGGGTGAGGTCGCGCCCCGCTTCGTCGACCGCCGGCACGACTTCCTCGGCCAAGGCCAGCAAGCGCTTGCCCGCTGGCGTGAAGACCAGCGGCGACGACTTGCGCACGAACAGCGGCAAGCCATAGAAATCTTCCAGCGCCTTGATCTGATGCGACAGCGCCGATTGCGTCAAATGCAGCCACAACGCCGCGCGCGAAACGCTGCCGGTGTCGCGCAGCGCGAGCAACGTCTGCAAATGACGAAGTTCGATGGGAGTGCGTTGCATGAATGGAATTAATGATAAATGGCAAAAACTTTCGTTTGAATAATACATGGATGGCCGGGATACTGCCAGTCTGCGCGGACATCGTCCGCAGACAACGACCTCGCGGTTACGCAAGCGCCCGGAAGGACAACACTCATGGCTCAGGCCCACGTACTTGGATTGCCGCGCATTGGCGGGCAACGTGAACTCAAATTCGCCGTCGAGGCCTTCTGGCGCGGCGAGATGACCGTGCAGGCGTTGCAGGACACCGGCCGGTGCATTCGCGCGGCCAACCGCGCGGCGCAGCGCGAGGTGGGACTGGATTGGACCACCGTGGGTGACTTCCATTGGTACGACCAGGTGCTCTCCACGCTGGCGCTGGTGGGTGGCCTGCCGGAGCGCTTCGGCGTGGCCTCCGCCGCACTGACGCTTGCTGACTACTTTGCCGCTGCGCGCGGCAATGCGCAGCAAAGTGCGATGGAAATGACGAAGTGGTTCGACACGAACTACCACTATCTCGTGCCGGAATACTCGCCGCACACCCGTTTCGGCGCGGGAACGGAATGGTTGTTCGAGGAAGTGGCGGAAGCGCTCGTTGAGGGCGCTAACGTCAAGCCGGTACTGCTCGGGCCGCTCTCGCTGTTGTATCTCGGCAAGGAGAAGGGCGGTCTCACGGACCGTCTCTCGTTGTTGCCCGAGCTGCTGACGCAATATGAGCGAGTGCTGGCGCGCCTGAAGGCGCAGGGCGTGACGTGGGTGCAGATTGACGAGCCAATTCTCGCGCTCGACCTGCCCGAATTGTGGCGTGACGCTTTCGCCCCCGTCTATCAACGTCTCGCGCTCATCGCGCCTTCATTGTTGCTGGCCACATACTTTGGCGACGTGAGCGAACACGCGGCCCTGCTGGCGGCGTTGCCCATCGCGGGCGTGCATCTCGACGGTGTGCGTGCACCGAAGCAACTCGAAACGTTCGCGGCCCAATGGCCGCAGGACAAGGTGTTGTCCGCGGGGGTAGTCGATGGGCGCAACGTCTGGCGCTGCGATCTGGCGCGTGCTCGCGCGTTGTTGATGTCGTTGGCGCAAACGCTCGGGGACCGTCTGTGGGTGGCGTCGAGCTGCTCGCTGATGCATTGCCCGGTCGATCTGGCGAGCGAGGCGCACCCGGACAAGGAAGTGCACACGTGGCTCGCGTTTGCCGTGCAGAAGCTGGGGGAGGTGGCGCTGCTGCGCCGTTCGCTCGACACCGCTGAATTCGCCGCGGCCGACGTGCGGGCCGCCTTCGTCGCCGACGCCACCGCACAGGCTGCGCGTCGCACGTCGCCGCGCATTCATAACCGCGTGGTGCAGAAGCGTTTGGCGACACTCACCGAGGCCGACGCCCGTCGTGCCTCCGACTACCCGACGCGTGCCGGCGCGCAGCGCGCATGGCTCAAGCTGCCCGCACTGCCGACGACGACCATCGGATCGTTCCCGCAGACGGCCGCCATTCGTACTGCGCGGGCTGACTTCAAGCGTCGCGTCATGTCACATCTGGACTATCTGGAGACGATGCGCGCACAGATTCGTCTGGCCATCGAGAAGCAGGAGGCGTATGGGCTCGACGTGCTCGTGCATGGCGAGGCCGAGCGCAACGACATGGTGGAGTACTTCGGCGACCTGCTGTGGGGTTTCATGATGACCGAGCATGGCTGGGTGCAGAGCTTTGGCTCGCGTTGCGTGAAGCCCCCCGTGATCTACGGCGACGTGTACCTGCCTGAGCCGATGACCGTCACGTGGAGCGCCTATGCGCAGCAACTGACCGATAAGCCAGTGAAGGGCATGCTGACTGGCCCTGTGACGATGCTGCAATGGTCGTTCGTGCGCGACGATCAGCCGCGCGAACTTACGGCATTGCAGATTGCACTGGCGCTGCGTGAGGAAGTGGCGGCGCTGGAGAAGGCGGGCGTGCGCGTGATTCAGATCGATGAACCCGCGTTGCGCGAGGGGCTGCCGCTGCGTAAAGGCGACTGGCCGCTGTATCTCGAATGGGCGGTGCGGGCGTTCCGTGTGTGCTCGTCCGGGGTCGCCGACGACACGCAGATCCACACGCATATGTGCTATTCGGAGTTTCATGACATTCTGCCGTCGATTGCCGCGCTCGATGCCGATGTGATCTCCATTGAGACCACGCGTTCCGATATGGAACTGCTGTTCGAGTATCCGAACGAGATCGGCCCGGGCGTGTATGACATTCATTCGCCACGCGTGCCGTCGCAGGCTGAAATGGAGCGCCTGATCGAGGCCGCGCTGGCGCGCATTCCGTCGGAGCGTCTGTGGATCAATCCGGACTGCGGGTTGAAGACGCGCGACTGGGCGCAGGTCGACGGCGCGTTGACCAACATGGTCGCCGCGGCCAGTGCCGTGCGTCAGCGTCTGTCCTGTGCGCAGGCGCAAGTGCGGGCCGCCTGACGGTCATCCCTGTCGCACATGCGCATGCGTTGGCGCGCATCGCGCTGACGGCAAAACGCCACCGATGCCTTTGCGCATCGGTGGCGTTTTGCTTTAGCGGGTCAGCGAAAGGTGGCTCAGGCGAGCGCTTTTTCGACGATCTCGCGCACGTCTTTCGACAGTGCCTTGTGATCCGCGACGGTCCGCAACGCGTTGTGCATGTGCTCGCGCAGGGACGGCGCGTACTTGCGCCAGCGGTCGAGCACCCGTGCCAGACGCGCAGCCACTTGCGGGTTGAGCGCGTCGAGCGAGAGCACCTGTTCGGCCCAGAACTGATAGCCGGAACCGTCCGCCGCGTGGAACTGCGCGGGGTTGCCGCCGCAGAAGCTGAAAATCAGCGAACGCGCGCGATTCGGGTTCTTCAGCGTGAAGGCCGGATGGCTCATGAGTGCGCGCACGGCGTCGATCACGCAATGGCTGCCGTCGCCGCGTTGCATGGCTTGCAGCGCGAACCACTTGTCGATGGCAAGGGGCTCGTGCTCGAAGCGTTGGTAGAGGTCTTCCAGCGCTTGGGCCGCATGGTTTTGCCCATGGGCTGCGTCACCTTCGCGCGCGGCACCCCCGCGCTGCACGAGGGCGGTGAGCGCGGCGAAACGATCCGTCATGTTATCGGCCGTGTCGTATTGCGTGCGGGCGGTTTGCGCCACGCCAGCGTCCGACAGTTCCATCAGATACGACAGCGCGAGGTTCTTCAGCGCGCGCTCGCCTGCGGAGGCGGCGTCCGGGCGGTACGGGCCCGGCACGCGATGGTTGTGATACGCCGCGAGCCACTCGGTGTGCAGCGACGCCGCCAGACGCTGGCGCAGATACTGACGCGCTGCATGAATGGCCGCCGGGTCGATTTCCTCCATCTGCTCACCGAGATACGACTCGGCCGGCAGCGTGAGCGCTTGCGCGCGGAAGGCCGGGTCGAGTGTTTCGTCACGCAACACTTGCCGGAAGGCTTCGAGCACGTAGCTATCCACGCTCGGCAACTGGCCCATCTGAATGGACTCGACGAGCGCCAGCAACTGACGCGTGGCCAGGCGCTGACCGGCTTCCCAGCGGTTGAACGGATCGCTGTCGTGCGCCATCAGGAACGCGAGTTCGTCGATGGTGTACTCGTGCTCGACGATGACCGGGGCCGAGAAACCGCGCAGCAGCGAGGGCATCGGGGCGTGCGGCACATCGACGAACGTGAAGCTCTGATGCTCCTGCGTGAAGTCGAGCACGCGCGTGGTGGTGGCGGGCGCGTCGCTGGCTTCCCCGGCCAGACGCAGCGCCAGATCGCGGCCATCGCGATCGAGCAGGCCGACGGCGAACGGGATATGGAACGGCTGCTTGACGAGCTGAGTGTCATGCAACTCGACGCCGACCTTCGGGCAACGCTGGGTGAGCGTGAGGGTGTAAGTGCGAGCGGCTTCGTCGTAGGCGGCGTCGACCGTCACGCGCGGTGTGCCGGCCTGGCTGTACCAACGGCCGAATTGCGTGAGATCGCGATGGTTGGCATCGGCCATCGCCGCACGGAAGTCGTCGCACGTGACGGCCTGACCGTCGTGGCGCTCGAAGTACAAATCCATGCCTCGGCGGAAGCCGTCACGGCCGAGCAGCGTCTGATACATGCGTACGACTTCGGCGCCTTTCTCGTAGACGGTGACCGTGTAGAAGTTGTTGATTTCGACGTAGCTCTCCGGGCGCACCGGGTGAGCCATCGGGCCGGCGTCTTCGGGGAACTGTGCCTGACGCAGCACGCGCACGTCGTCGATGCGTTTGACCGCGCGGCCCGACTCGGAGCCCATCATGTCGGCGGAGAATTCCTGATCGCGGAACACGGTCAGGCCTTCCTTCAGGCTCAACTGGAACCAGTCGCGGCAGGTCACGCGATTGCCGGTCCAGTTGTGGAAGTACTCGTGGCCCACCACGGCTTCGATATTGCCGAAGTCGTCGTCGGTCGCGGTCGCGGCATCGGCCAGCACATACTTCGTATTGAAGATGTTCAGGCCCTTGTTTTCCATCGCGCCCATGTTGAAGTCGCTCACGGCCACGATCATGAAGCGGTCGAGATCGAGCACGCGTCCGAAGCGTTCCTCGTCCCAACGGATCGAGTTGACGAGCGAATGCATGGCGTGTTCGGTCTTGTCCAGATCTTGCGGCTGCACCCAGACCTGCAGGAGCTTCTCGCGACCGTCGCCCGCGACGAGGCGTTCCTCACGGCAAACCAGACGCCCGGCGACCAGTGCGAACAGATAGCTGGGCTTCTTGAACGGGTCGTCCCAGATGGCGAAGTGACGGCCGTCGGGCAGATCGCCCTTGTCGATCAGATTGCCGTTGGCCAGCAGCACCGGATACGTTTCGCGATCGGCGCGCAGCGTGACGGTGTATGTGGCCATCACATCCGGACGGTCGAGGAAGTAGGTGATCTTGCGAAAGCCCTCGGCTTCGCACTGCGTGAAGAAGTTGCCGCCCGAGACATAGAGTCCCATGAGCGACGTATTCTCCTGCGGGCGGCAACGCGTCACGAGCGTGAGTTCGAACGCTTCGGGCGGGGCTTCCACCGTGAGCGTTTCCTCCCCCGTGCGGTAGCCGGCCCAGGGTTTGCCGTCGAGTTCGAGGCTCACCAGTTGCAGGCCTTGACCTACCAGTTCGAGGTCGCCGCCGGGGCCGGCCGGGTTGCGGTGTACGCGCAGACGGCTGGTCACGGTGGTGACGTCGGCGGCAAGGTCGAAGTCGAGTTGGACGGTGTCGATCAGATACGCCGGGGGCGTATAGTCGGAGCGTTGGATGACACCTGCGAGGTCGGTTCTGAGCATGGACGGTGTTTTGCGGACGGCCAAGAATCTTCAAATTGTAACGGAGTGGCGGCTCGTTCGCGTTCAAGCGAGAAATTTGCTGAATTTTGCTTCAACGCGTCCGTCAAATGTTTCGGATGTGCGCGATGCGTCGTCCTATGCTTAAATCGGCGCGAGCGGTGCGCATTGGCGTGCCGGGGCCTTTCTCTGGAGCAGTCAATCATGTGGAAACGATGGGCAATGGCGACGTTGGCCGTCGCCAGCGTCTTGCTGGCAGGGTGTGCCAGCACGGTCACGAGTCAGGTGACCGCGTTCGGCGATTCGCCGGGCTTTGAAGGCCCGCGCACTTACGCGCTCACGCGCACCGCCGAGCAGCAGAACAATCAGGAACACGCGACTTACGAGCAGTGGCTGCGCATGCGTCTGGCCGGAGACGGTTTCAGCGAGCAGAGTCCGTCGAGCGCGCATTACCTGATCGGCATGAGCTACGGCATCACCCAGCAGATGATGCGCGTGGCCGAACCGGCCTACGATCCGATGTTCGCGCCGGGCCCCTGGGGGCCGTGGGGACGTCCGTGGGGCTGGTACGGCTATCCGTACGGTCCGGCGCCGGCGTACGTCGAGCGCGATTATCCGTATGCGCTCGCCGGCTTGCAGTTGCGCTTCACGGACCGCGCGAGCGGCAAGGAGGTGTATCGCGTGCAGGCCAATACCAGTGACGGTGGTACGTCGCTTGCCTCGGCCATGCCGTACCTGATCGACGCGGCGCTCAAGCAGTTGCCGTTCCCGAGCGGGCGTACGGTCAACGTGCAGCAGAAGGTCGGGCAGTAAGGCAGACGGCGAGTCACGACAGGCCGCGATACCGGGCGGTCCCAGGCAGTACCGGAGCATTACCAAAGCACTACCGAAGCATCACCACGCCGGAACGAAGCGCTGCGTCATCGAGACGCGCTGCCTCGTTCCGGCGTTTTTCGTTTACTGCATCAGCGTGATGATGCCGAGGACAGCGAAGATCACGGCGGCAACGGCGTGCACGGCCTTCGTCGGCAAACGGCCGGCGAACTTGTGGCCGACGAGCACGGCGGGTACGTTGGCGAGCATCATGCCGAGCGTTGTGCCGGCGACCACGCCGAAGAAGTCCTGATAGCGGGCAGCGAGCATCACCGTGGCGATCTGCGTCTTGTCGCCCATTTCGGCGATGAAGAACGTGAGTACCGTTGAGGCGAACACCCCGAGCTTGCGCTTCGTGGTGGCGTCTTCATCGTCGACCTTGTCGGGGATGAGAATCCAGACCGCCATGCCGATGAACGACGCGACGATGGCCCACTTCATGACGGACGGACTGATGGCGGTGGATAGCCATTCGCCGAGCGCACCGGCAAAGCCATGGTTGACTAGCGTGGCGACGAGAATGCCAAGAATGATCGGCACGGGCTTCTTGAAGCGCGCAGCGAGCACGAGGGCCAGCAGTTGGGTTTTGTCGCCGATTTCGGCGAGACCGACGACGCCGGTCGAGATGAGGAATGGGGACATCTTATTTTGACTCCGCCGGGCCGTGTTGATGCGAGCCAATGACAACGCATCCCGGCCCGGTTGGCGGAAGCATTGTCATCGGTCTCGCCAGGCCTGAAGGCTGCGCACGCCATAGCCGAAATCGGCCAAGTCTGTTGACGTACGCCCCTGTCGAAGACTGATGTCTATGACAGGGCGGCTACTCCCCAATGAGGAAACGGATCATAGCATACCCATCGTCACAAAATGAAGTGGGCATGTGGGGGGAACAACCACGTCAAAAAGCGCGCCCGATCCGATCGGCAGTTCGGGCGCTGGCATCAAAGGCGAATCACGACGTCGGACGCTGCCAGACGTTCGTGTGCATCGAAAAATCGATGCCGGAGAACTGCGTGGCATCGAACGCCGGGCTGTAGGTGAAGTATTTCCCCGAACGCGTGTGCAGATGCTGTTCGAGAATTTTCTCCTTGACGTCGTCGTCGGCAATGCCCGGTGTTTCAAGGATGGCGATCAGGTCGTCCAGCCTGAGAGACAGGTCCCACTCGCCAGCGGGCAGCACATGATTGACACGCACATGAATGTGCAGGCCGGCGGTCTCGTCGCCGTAGACCGGGCTGTGCATGTAGAACTTCACGTCGTCGCGTGTCTCGTCGACGCCGTAGACGTCGCGCAGATTTGCCAGCGCAATGCGCTTGAATTCCCGCAGCATATCGAGGTGTGCAGGCTTCACGTCTGTTGTCGTCGTGATGTAGGGCAGCCCGGTATTTGCCTTGAACTCGCCGATGGTCGGACGATGCACTGCCTGCGCAAGATCTACCGTCTCGCCTGTCTTGAACACGTTGTGCAATTGTTGCTGACCTTCGTAGAGCGACCCGGGTACCCAGTAGCCGACCAATACGAAGCCATTGCTATGACGCGTGGTGTCGTTGAGTGTGGCTGGATTCGGGAATGTTTCCAATTCGCCGGGAATATAGCGACGGTTCGGCATGAGGACGATTCCGCCGAGTGTCTTCGAGTACGACGTCGCCGGGAATTGCTCGGGATGTTCCGCGAACGCCATCGACTTCGAGTAGGTGGTGTCGGTCAGGAAATTGTGGACGAACATCGGGAGAACGGCGTTCTGGTCGTATTTCGCCCACCGCTGCTCGAGTCCGTTCCGGTCGACCAGTGCCACGTTTTCGCCTTCGTACTTGCTGGTGGACTTCGTGTCCGGCTTGCGCTTGCCGCGCGAGAGCGTGCTGTTCGCCACAAAAAGATCGTCGCGCGTATCGAACTGCTCCGCACGCGATGCCGCTGCGGTTGTCGGTGCCTCTGCCTCATGTGCCTTGCGGTGCGTGAGAACGACTTTGCCGGCAACCGTTTCAGGCGTTGCATCAATCAGTTTCGACATATCGATAGTTTTGCTCGGGACCATGTCGTCGATGCGAACGGCCGTGACAGTCGGATGCCGAAGGTCGTTGTGCGCGGCGATCGCTCGTTCGCGACTCGTGCCTGGCAGCAACGGTTCCTGAGAGGTGATCGACACGATGTCGAGTGTCTGGAATTCCGAGGCAAGTGCGGTGAGCGCTTGTGTCTGATTTGCGGCGGCGCCGTCTATTGCGAGGGGCCCGGCAGCCGGTGCGAGGAATGACGAGAGTTGAGCGTTCGAAAAATTAGGCATGTCGTGTCTGAAAGCTTTGTTGGGATGGACTGGAGGCGAGCCACGAGATGGCGGGCCCGCGAATGCGATCAGGCCGTCGAGACGGCGGGCATGTGAGTGCTCCGATTGCGAAGCAAGGCCCCGGTGATCGTTTCGCGAAGCGCATGCAGTTTGCCGATCTTGCGATCCACGGCCTCGACGCTGGCGGACGACGCAGGCACCGTCGTCATCAGCCGCAGCGAGTTCGAGGCCTCGTGAATCCCCAGCCACGCGCCTTGCATCAGACGCAGATCGGTATTGAGTGCGAGCAGGCGTTCAAGATCGTCCTGACGCAGGAGCGTGGGGGCGACCCAGCGACCGGTGTCCGTGTGGACGACCACGTGTTCGCCGCTTGCCGAGAGTTCTATGAACCATTCGGTGCCATCGGCCGCTTCGAGTGCGATGGCATTGGTAGGTGTGTCGATACTGATATTCAGGGTGCTGGCGAGCGACTGCATGACGTCGCCGGTGCGTAAATGGGGGAGGTCCATAAAAAGGGTGATCAGGGTGATAAGGGTGATTGGGATAACTACCTTTCAAAGGCGATCTTTGAAGGCTCTTGGAAACGCTTCGCGGGTTGACGTTCTGGCGCGTTTTCCGACTTGGGAGATCTCCGGCGCAGCGGGGGAGGTCAGTTACCCAAAGAGGGCCGATAAGTGAGCGCCGGCGCACAAGCCGTGGGGAACGCGTGGGAGGTTGCGTGGGAAACAGCGGAGTGATGCCGAGATGTGGCAGTGGCCTGGCAGGAAGCGAAAGCAGCGCGTGAGTAGCAAGCAAAAAAAGGGCAGCCAACAGGCTGCCCAAGGAGATCCCCGGCCGCATGCCCCTTGCGCACGGCCGGTGAACGCGCACGAACGCGCGTCGCGCCAAGGCGACGGCGCGCGTTCCATTGCGTAGGAGATAGCGTCTGTCGGGACGCGAGGTGTCAGTGTGCCGTGCGGCGATGCACCGGCTTACCGGCGGCGTAGGTTGTGGCGACGGCGCGGTCGTCGCCAAGCATGGCGAACGCGAACAGCAGTTCTTCGAGCGACTCGGCCAGTGCGGTGCGACGTGCGAGCAGCGGCGTAGCCTTCGGATCGAGCACTACGAAATCAGCCTCCGCACCGACGGCCAGTGTGCCGATGGTGCCGTGCAGATCCAGCGCATGGGCGGCGCCCTCGGTCGCCAGATAGAACATGCGTTCGGCCGACAGGTGATAGCCCGACAGACGTGCCACCTTGTGCGCCTCGTTCATCGTCTGCAGCATCGAGAAGGTCGAGCCACCGCCGACGTCGGTCGCGAGCGTCACCGGCATGCGCGACGCCTCGGCGGCCGCGAAGTCGAACAGACCGCTGCCGAGGAACTGGTTCGATGTCGGGCAATGCGCGGCGACGGTGCCCGTCTCGAACATGCGACGACGGTCATGCTCGTCGAGCCAGATGCAATGGCCGTACACGGCGCGCTTGCGCAGCAGCTTGTAGTGGTCGTACACGTCGAGATAGCTGCGGTGGCCCGGGAACAGCGAGCGCACCCATTCGACTTCATCGGTGTTCTCGGCCACGTGGCTTTGAATGAACACGTCCTGATACTGCTGGGCGAGTTCGCCGCACACGCCGAGTTGCGCTTCGGTCGACGTCGGCGCAAAGCGTGGCGTGAGCGCGTAGAGCTGACGTCCCTTGTTGTGCCAGCGCTGAATCAGCGTCTCGCTGTCGCGTGCGCCGCTCTCGGCCGTGTCGCGCAGGAATTCCGGGCAGTTGCGATCCATCATCACCTTGCCGGCGATCATGCGCAGGTCGCGCGCGTCGCTCGCCTTGAAGAAGGCGTCAGCCGAGCCGGGATGCACCGTGCAGTACACGAGCGCACTCGTCGTGCCGCCGCGCAGCAGTTCGTCGAGGAAGAACTGGGCGACGTCGGCGGCGTACTCCGGATTCTCGAAACGGCGCTCGGTCGGGAAGGTGTACTTCTCGAGCCAAGGCAGCAGCCCCGGGGCGGGCGACGCGATCATATCCGTCTGCGGATAGTGGATGTGCGTGTCGATGAAGCCGGGCGTGATGAGCTTGTCGCGCAGATCCTCGACAGGCGTGCCGGCCGGCAGCGTGGGGGCGACCTTCGCATAGTCGCCCACTGCGGTGATGCGACCGTTCTCGAAGGCGACGATGCCGTCGGTATGGTGCACGGTACCGGGCGCGCCATCGAGATAGGCCCGCGCGGGATCGTGCGTGAAGTAGACCAGTTGCGCGCGTACGGCACGCAGGGCTTGCTTGGTGGTGGACATGTGCAGGGCCTTCTATCGTTACATTTGCGTGAGCAGCAGCACCGCCAGCGCGGCGACGATCCACATCGCCGGTTTGATCTCTTTCACGCGCCCGGTGAACAGCTTGAGTACGACGAACGCGAGGAAGCTATAGGCGATACCGTCGGTGATCGAGTACGAAATCGGAATCATCACGACCGCGATGAAGCTCGGGATGGCTTCGTCCATGCGATGCCATTCGATGCGCGCCACGGATTCCATCATAAACACACCGACCAGAATCAGCGCCGGGGCCGTCGCGATGGCAGGCACCAGCGAGAGCATCGGAGACAGAAACAGGAACGGCAGGAACAGCAAGGCGCAGACCAGCGCGGTCAGCCCGGTGCGGCCGCCCTGGGCAATGCCGGCGGCCGATTCGATATAGGCGTTCGCCGGGCTCGTGCCGAGCGGGCCGGAAATCAGCACCGAGAACGAATCGACGATCATGGCCTGACGCATATTGCGCGGATTGCCGTCGCGATCCTTCATGTTACCGGCTTCGGCAATGCTCATGAAGGTCGAGAGCGTATCAAAGAACGCCGTGAAGAGCATCACGAAGATGAACGGCAGGTAAGCGACCTTCAATGCGCCCAACAAGTCGAGCTGGCCGATACCCGAGAAGTCGGGCGCCGCGAAGAAGCCGTGGAAGTTCACCAGCGTGGCGGTCGCGATTTCCTTGGGGAAATAGGCGGTGCCGTCGCCCCACAAACGACCGATGGGAACGGCCATGAGCGTGGTGACGACAATGCCGATCATCAGGGCACCGTTCACACGGCGTGCCACGAGCACGGTGGTGAGCGCCAGTCCGATGAGGAACGTGACGGTCGGCGGCGAGAGGTGAGCCAGACGCACGACGGTGACGGGATCGCTCACTACGAGCTTGGCGTTGACCAGCCCGATCACGGTGATGAACAGCCCGATGCCGCACGAGATCGCATAGCGCAGGTTCGCCGGAATGGCTTCGACCACGAAGCGGCGCACGTTGAGCGCGGCGAGCAACGCGAAGAGAATGCCCGACCAGAACACGCAGCCGAGCGCCGTCTGCCACGGCATGCCCACGCCGTGCACCATCGTGAACGCGAACAGCGCGTTCAGCCCCATGCCCGGCGCGACCAGCACCGGGTTGCGGGCGTACAGACCCATCGCACAACTGCCGAAGAAGCTGATGAGCACCGTGGCGGTGAGTGCCGCCGGGAACGCCATGCCGGTCTTCGACAGGATGGCCGGGTTGACGACGATGATGTACATCGCCGCGAGGAATGTCGTGATACCCGCTATCACTTCCGTACGGAAGGTCGAGCCGAGCGCCGTGATACCGAAATATCGATCCAGCGGCGCAAGTGTCGGGACAGGCTGCGCGCCCGCCACGCGCGTGCTGTCATGAGCCGCTTCGGGCGCGGCAGTACCCGCCGGGGGGCTGAGCGATGAGTCCATGGGGTGTTGTCTCCGATGTTCTAAGATGTTTTGTGCGCTCGACGCCGCAGGTGTGGGGGCACCGCGTGACGCCTATTCGGGCACGCACAAAAAATAGCATCGGGCCTCGGTGAAAATATTCCTCATGGGGAATGTTCCACATCATCGCGAGGTAATGTGGCGTGAGGCAGGAAGGCTTTTTGGCGCGTGTTTGTTTTTCGTCTGCGCATAAAAAAACGCCCGAAAGTTCTCGGGCGTTTTGCGTGGTGATGCGAAAACCGCTATTTTTCGGGGGCTTTCGAGTGCTTATGCCGCCCGCGCCGCACGAAAACGCTCCAGTTCTCCCACCAGACGGCGTTTTTCGCTGTCGTCGATGAACGAGGCTTCGAAGCTGTTCCTTGCCAACGTGTAAGCGTCGTCGAGCGTCATGTCGAGCGCATCGAACGTCGCCAGGAAGTTCTCGTTCAGATAACCGCCAAAGTAGGCCGGATCATCCGAGTTGATCGTCACGGCGAGGCCGCGCTTGAGCAACTGGTGCAGCGTGTGCTGGCCCATGTCGTCAAACACTTTGAGGCGCACGTTCGACAGCGGACACACGGTCAATGCGATCTTCTCGCGTGCCAGACGCTCCAGTAGCGCCTCGTCCTCGATAGCACGTACGCCGTGGTCCACGCGCTCGACGTGCAGCATGTCCAACGCCTCGTGGATATACGCGGGCGGTCCTTCTTCCCCGGCATGCGCCACGATGCGCAGACCCAGCGCACGGCACCGTTCGAACACGCGTGCGAATTTGGCGGGCGGGTGCCCCTGTTCGGAGGAATCGAGCCCCACGCCCACGAGCCGATGCCCGTGGCTGTTGAAATACGGCAGCGCGGTTTCCAGCGTTTGCAGGGCGTCGTCTTCGGGCAGGTGACGCAGGAAGCAGAGGATCAACCGGCTCGTCATGCCGTGTTGCGCCTCGGCTTCGGCCAACGCGCGTTCGATACCGTGGATGACGGTCGCGATCGACACGCCGCGCACCGTGTGTGTCTGCGGGTCGAAGAAGATCTCCGTGTGACGGATATTGTCGGCCGCCGCGCGTTCGAGATAGGCGCGCGTCATGTCGTAGAAATCGTCTTCGGTAAGCAGCACGCTCGCGCCTGCGTAATAGATATCGAGGAACGATTGCAGATCGGTGAAGGCGTAGGCGTCGCGCAAGGCTTCCACGCTCGGATACGGCAGCGTGACGTGATTGCGCTGCGCGAGCTGGAAGATCAACTCGGGCTCCAGCGTGCCCTCGATGTGCAGATGCAGCTCCGCCTTGGGCATGGCGCAAAGGGTCTTGGCAAGTTCGGGCGTGAGTGGCATGGATAGGTCTTGTTGTTGGGGGGATGGGCGGGATTCTACCGTCGCAAGCGAATGCCGGTCACGCGGGAGCCCATGCGTATGGCCCAAGCCGCTGGCAAGCCGCCGTTAGACGGTGACGCCGGTGACGCCGTCGTCCTGCGACGATGCCGGGGCGCTTTGACGCATCTGTTGCTCGCGCACGCGCAATAGCTGTGCGGCTACCGCGATGGCGATCGTTGCCGGCGCCTTGCCGGTGATGCCGGCCACGCCGATCGGACAGATCATCTGTTCGAAACGCGCCGGCGGCACGCCGCGATCGCGTAGACGATGTTCGAACTGACGGCGTTTGGTCATCGACCCGATCAGGCCGAAGTAGGCGAAGTCGTCGCGCTTGAAAATGGTTTCGCACAGCCGCTGATCCAGCGCATGGTTGTGCGTCATGACGAGAAAATACGCGCCCGGCGGCGCTTCGGTAACGACGGCCTCGGGGGTGTCGGTCGATTCCACGTGGGTGTTTGGCGGGACGGTTTCCGGGAACGTTTCGGTACGTTCGTCAGCCCACGTCACGCGGCATGGCAGCGTGGCCAGCACCTGTACGATGGCTTGCCCGACGTGTCCTGCGCCAAACAGCACGATGTGGAAGTCGCTCGGCGCCAGGCGCTCGCTCAGCCACAGCCAGCCGTCGCTGCCCTGCCAGAACGAGCAGGCGGCATCGTCGGCATCGCGGGTCAGCGTGTGAGGATGCGCGAGCGGCTCGTTCGGGTCGAGTTCCGTTAGCAGAACAGGTCCGCCCTGATGCTGGCTGGCCGCTGCATCGGCCCCCGGCGCCCCGAATGCCACGCTGCGCAGACTCGCCTGACCTGCCGCGAGCCGTTTGTGCAGCGCGCTCACCCAGGCCAGATCGGACAGCGTGAGCACTTCGAAGGCGAGGGTGACGGCACCGCCGCAGCACTGGCCGAGGCTGGGCCCGAGCGCGAAACGCTCGACGTGCCGTGCGCCTTGCTGTCCGTACTGGCGCAGCAGTTGGCGAGCGACGTCCATCGCCCGCCATTCGAGATGGCCGCCGCCGATGGTTTCCCACACGTGCTCACGTGTCACGAGCAGATGCGTGCCCGCCTCGCGCGGCGCTGAGCCTTCCACGCGCGCGATCGTCACCAGTACCGCGGCCTCGCCACGGACCAGCAGCTTGTGGGCGGCATCGACCCAGCGATGCATCAGGTGGCACTCCTTGTGCGTAGCTCGGTGATCGCCATGAGCAGCGCTTCAGACGTTGCGGGCGCATTGAGCACAGGCTCGTCGCGATAATCGTTCACGCTCGCCACCGCATCGCGTAGCGCGTTGAACACCGAGAACGGAAGCAGCAGGGGCGGCTCGCCCACGGCCTTCGAGCGGTGGATGGAGTCCGAGACGTTGGCGTTCTCGAACAGCGCCACGCGGAAGTCCGTCGGACAATCGCTGATGCCGGGGATCTTGTACGTGGAAGGGGCATGCGTCATGAGTTTGCCGTCATTGTTCCACCACAACTCTTCCGTCGTCAGCCAGCCCATGCCCTGAATAAACGCGCCTTCGACCTGCCCGATGTCCAGCGCGGGGTTGATCGACTTGCCGGCGTCGTGAAGCACGTCGGCGCGCAGCAGTCGCCATTCGCCGGTGAGCGTATCCAGCACCACTTCGGAGACGGCCGCGCCGTAGGAGAAGTAGTAGAACGGATTGCCGTTCATGGTCGCGGCGTCCCATGACAGACCCGGTGTGGCGTAGAAGCCGTCGGACCACAACTGCACGCGCGCCCAGTAGGCGGCTTCCACCAGATCGGGGAAGGGGATGTCGTGGCCGTTCGCGCTGACGACATCGTTGGCGAAGCGCACGTCGTCGGCCGAGCCGCCGTACTTCTGCGCGGCAAACGCGGCCAGACGCTGGCGAATCTGCCATGCGGCATTCTGTGCAGCCTTGCCGTTCAGATCGGCGCCGGTCGATGCCGCCGTGGCCGAGGTGTTCGCCACCTTGCTGGTGTCCGTCGCCGTCACGCGCACATGCGAGAGATCGACCCCCAATTCGTGCGCCACGACCTGCGCCACCTTGGTGTTCAGGCCCTGACCCATCTCCGTGCCGCCATGATTCACCAGCATCGAACCGTCACGATAGATGTGCACCAGCGCGCCTGCCTGATTGAAGGCCTGCACGTTGAACGAAATGCCGAACTTGAGCGGCGTGAGGGCCAGCCCCTTGCGCAGCACCGGACTCGTGCGGTTGAACGCTTGCACGGCTGCGCGTCGCGCACGGTAGTCGCTCGTCTGCTCCAGTTCCGCGACGAGTTCGTGAATCACGTTGTCCTTCACGACTTGCCCGTATGGCGTGACGTTGCGCTCGGTCTTGCCGTAGAAGTTCGCGCGGCGCACGTCGAGGGCGTCTTTGCCCAGATGCCGTGCGATGGCGTCCTGCACGACTTCCATGATGAGCGCGCCTTGCGGGCCGCCGAAGCCGCGAAACGCCGTGTTCGACTGCGTGTTCGTCTTGCCGCACAACGCGCGCAGGTCGGCGTCGGGCACGAAATAAGCATTGTCGAAGTGGCAGATGGCGCGTGTGGCGACCGGGCCCGACAGGTCGGCCGAGAAGCCTGCGCGCAGCGTCATGTCGACCTTTGCACCCTGAATGCGGCCGTCGTCGTCGAAGCCGATGTCGTATTCGAAGTAAAAACCGTGGCGCTTGCCGGTCATCATGAAGTCGTCGTCACGATCCAGACGCAGCTTCACGGGGCGCTTCAGACGCGTGGCGCACAGCGACGCCACGCAGGCAAACAGACCCGATTGCGATTCCTTGCCGCCGAAACCACCCCCCATGCGACGGCACTCGACCAGCACTTGATGGCTATGCCAGCCGAGGGCATGCGAGACGAGCGCCTGCATTTCGGTCGGGTGCTGCGTCGAGCAATAGACGTGGATGCCGTCGTTTTCCTTTGGAATTGCGTACGAAATCTGCCCTTCGAGATAGAACTGCTCCTGCCCGTTGCATTCGAAGGTGCCGGTCAACCGGTGCGGCGAGGCTTGCAGCGCGGCGTCGGCGTCGCCTCGGCGCAGATGATACGGCGGCAGCACGCCTGCCCCGGCGGCCTTGGCGGCCTGCGGCGTCAGGATCGCGGGCAGGTCTTCGTACTCGCCCTTGGCCAGCCGTGCGGCGCGACGCGCGGCGTCGTGCGATTCGGCCACCACAGCGAACATCGGCTGACCGATGTACTGCACGATGCCGTCCGCGAGAATCGGATCGTCGTGAATGACCGGACCGCAATCGTTCACGCCGGGGATGTCGGCGGCGGTGAGCACGGCGACCACGCCCGGCGCGCGACGCACGGCGTCGAGATCGAGCGAGAGGATGCGGGCATGCGCCTTGGGCGAGGCGCCGAGCGCGCAATGCAGCGTGCCTTGCAGCTCGGGAATGTCGTCGGTGTAGGTCGCTTCGCCGGCGACGTGGAGTTCGGCCGACTCGTGCGGACGCGAGCGGCCAACCTGGGCGCCGGCCGCGATCGCGGCGCCCGTCTGCGTCATGAAGCCTTCAACTTGCGTGTTCATGGGCAGCTCCGGTTAGACGTTGGCGAACGCGTTGACTTCATGGGCCGCAAGCGGCGCATCGGTGCGCGTTTCCAGGAAAAAACGATACAGCAGATTCTGCGCACCGGCGAGCCGGTAGGCGCTGGTTGCCCGCATGTCCGAGAGCGGCTGGTAGTCGGTCGGCAATGCCGCCATGGCGGCGCGTACGGTGGCTTCGGTCCACGGTTGACCGTTCAGTGCCGTTTCAATGGCGCTGCCGCGCTTGGGCGTAGCGGCCATGCCGCCGAACGCGATGCGCGCCGAGCGCACGGTATCGCCGTCGAGTTCGACCGCGAAGGCCGCGCAGACTGCCGAGATGTCCTGATCGAAGCGCTTGGCCAGCTTGTACGTGCGAAAGCGTTGCGCAGCACCTGGCAGCGGCACCCGGATGCCTTGCACGAATTCACCCGGCTCGAGCGCGTTCTTCTGATAGGCCAGATAGAAGTCTTCAAGCGGCATCTCGCGCACGACGCCTTCGCGATGCAGCACGATGCGGGTGCCGAGCACGATCAACCCCGGCATCGAGTCGCCGATGGGCGAGCCGTTCGCAACATTGCCGCCGAGCGTTCCGGCGTTGCGGATCGGGAACGAGGCGAAGCGCTGACGCAGTTCGGCCAGTTCCGGATAGTGTTTGACGAGGGCATCGAAAGCATCGTTGAGCAAGGCGCCCGCACCGATATAGATGCCGTTCGGACCTTCGGAAATCTCGCGCAGTTCCGTTACCTGGCCGAGATAGATCAGGTGCTTCAGCTCGCGGAATTGCTTGGTGACCCACAGGCCGACGTCAGTGCTGCCGGCGAGAATGCGCGCGTCCGGGTAGGCGGCGCGCAGGCGGCCCATTTCGGCCAGCGTGCGCGGGGCGTGGAAGACGTGGCCGTCGTGTTCGTACGACAGCGTGTCGCCGCGCTGCAACGCCTGAAGCTGCTTCGCCAGCGCCTCGCGGTCGAATTCGTGGCGCGGCAGGTCGAACATCTTCTGAGCGGCGTCGACGATCGGGCGGTAGCCCGTGCAACGGCAGAGATTGCCGGAGAGCACGTCGTCGATCTCGCGACGGCTCGGGCAGCCGGTACCCGCCGCACGGTTCAGATACATGGCCCACAGCGACATCACGAAACCCGGCGTGCAGAAGCCGCACTGCGAGGCGTGGCAATCCACGAGCGCCTGTTGCACCGGATGCAGGGTGCCATCGGGGGCGCGCAGGTCTTCCACTGTGAAAAGGGCTTTGCCGTCGAGCGTGGGCAGGAACTGGATGCAGGCGTTGACCGCGCGCAGCGCCACGTTGCCATCGTCGGCCAACTCGCCGATCACGACCGTACAGGCACCGCAATCGCCTTCGGCGCACCCTTCCTTGGTGCCGGTGCAGTGCAGGTCTTCGCGCGTGTACTGAAGCACGGTGCGGGTCGTGGCTTCGCCAGTGACCTCGTGCACCTTGCCGCGGTAATAGAAGCGGATGGCTTGTGTCTCCATGGTTCTCAGTGTAGTGCAGTGGGATTGCAGACGCGCCGGGTCTTGGCCGACGTGGGGATGAGCCGAAGATAGCACCGGCGGGGGAGGTAAATATTTCGGGGCCATGATGATGGCTATTCGGTCGCCCCGATGACCCGGCATTGTCATAAACTATGGCTCAACCCGCCGTCATCCGGCGTTCAACAAGCCTTTAGAGCGCCCCCGTCCATGCAAAGACCCCGCGAACAGATCGACGCCTACCTGCTGCGGGTACTTCATACGCTGCTGACCGAACAGAGTGTCTCGCGCGCCGCGCTCAAGCTGGGCCAGTCGCAGCCGGCCATCAGCAACTCGCTGCGCCGCCTGCGTGAGATCACCGGCGACGCCATTCTGGTGCGCGGCAAGAGCGGCATGGTGGCGACCGAGCGCGGCCGGGAATTGCTGGGCTATGCGACGGATGCGCTGGCTGCCATCGAGCGCATTACCCATCCCACGACGGAATTCGCACCGCAAACCACCACGCGCGCGTATCGTCTCGGCGCCCCCGACTACCTCGACGCCGTCTTCCTGCCCAACATCGCCGAAGTGCTGCGGCGTGATGCGCCCTCGGCACGGCTGCATGTCCAGCCGATCAACGCAGGGTTCGACTATGCGGGCGCGCTGGAAAATGGCTCGCTGGACGTGGTGATCGGCAATTGGCTCGAACCGCCGCCGCAACTGCACATGTCGCGTTTGTTCGATGACGAAGTGGTCTGCATGCTCGGTGCGCAGCACCCGCTCGCGAGCAAGGGCATTTCGCTCAAGCACTATCTGGAATTGCCGCATCTGGCCCCCACGCCCTATGTGGCGGAGCGTCAGAGCTTCATCGACGGGTGTCTGGCGGAGCAGGGGTTGCGTCGCAACATCCAGATGACGATGCCGTACTTCGGGCTCGTGCCGTACGTGCTGATGCGTACCGATCTGGTGTTTACGACCGGCCGGCAATTCGCGCAGCACTACGCGCGCTATCTGCCGATTCGCGTGTTGCCGTCCCCCTTCGCTTTTCCGCCGATGCGCTTCTATCAGCTATGGCACGAGCGCACGCATGCCGCGCCGGAGGTGACATGGCTGCGCCGGCGTGTGGCGGAGGTGGCGACGGAACTCGATGCCGCGAATGGCGGCGGGGCGGAAGCGCCCGCATTGGCACGGCCCTGAAGCCTTGGGACTTGAAGACTTGAAGACGGGGAGGGAGGCAGAGGGGGAAGACGCGGCCGTCTCCCGAGGGCAGACGGCCGGTGAGACGGATAACGCTTAGCGCAGCGAAATCGCGCGGCGCGGACGATGCAACGCCAGCGCCAGGAAAATCACGACAAACGCGGCGAGCGACCACATCGGCAGCGTGAGGCCGAGGATCGGCGGGTACATCGTCTGGCACATCCCCTGCACCTGGAAGACCTGCGGCAGCATGCGCGAGGTCGGCAGCGCATCGACGAACGCTTCGACCACGTCGTATCCGCAGCTCACCATCGGGTTGGCCTGCACATAGATCAGATAGGCCGAGGCCGCCATGCCGCCGATCGCCGACAAGGCCGCGAGCACGCGCGCGAACTGAATGCCCGCCCAGCCACGCGAAACCGCGCCGACCAGACCGAAGATCGCAATCAGCACGAGGGCGTAACGCGCCAGAACGCACAACGGACAGGGATCTTCGTGCCGCACGTACTGGAAGTACAGCGCGCCGCCCAACAGAGCGAGGCAGACCACGGTGAGCAGGAGGTACAACCGGCGTTCACGGCGCAGGGCCGGGTCGATTTGAGTGTTCATTTCACTTCGGGCGGTGGGCCAACACGAATCCCGCAAAACCCGCATGACGCCGGGCGGCAGGCACTTGGGCTGGCATTGTAACCCTAGCCCGATTCGCGCGTGAGTCGAAAAATTACGGAACTTTTTGCCCGAAAAGCGGACGCTTTCGTGCGGTGCGGCAAAGCGCATACCGCCGTTTGACGAGGACGCGCGGGCAGGGTTGCCGCCCACGCGTCTGCAATTTGCGCCGTAGCGCGCGTTACGTCAGTTTTCTGCCGTCAGGCGCCCAGCCCTGCCGAGCGCAGGGCGTGTTCGATGGCGCGTCCGACCGGGAACAGGCGTGCGTCGTCGCCGGCTGCCGCGCTGACCATCAGGCCGATCGGCGCCTCTCCCTGGCCCTGACAAGGCAGCGAGAATGCACAACCGTCGATCATGTTGATGGCCGTGGGGTTGCGCAGTACCAGCGCGTTGGTCGCCGTGAACGTGTCGTCGCTTGCCTCTAACGGTGCGATGGCCGGCGGCGCGAGCGGCACGGTCGGGCACAGCACGGCGTCGAAGCTCTGCCAGACCGGGTTCGCGGCGGCGATGAGGGCGGCGCGGGCGTTCAGCAGGTCGATGTAGTCGGCGGCGCTGGCCGGCTCGCCCTTGCGAATGCGCACCAGCACGCGCGGGTCGTAATCCTGCGCACGCTCGGCGAGCAGCTTGCGATGCCATGCGTAAGCCTCGATCGGCGAAAAACCGAACCGATTCATCGCGGGCAGGCCGTCGAACGGTGTGAACTGGAATTCCACGAGCGTCGCGCCCGCCTTGGCGAGTGTTGCGAGGGCACGCTCGTAGATGGCGATGGCGGCGGGTTCCGCGCCGTCCAGCACGAAGTTCGTCAAGACACCGAAGCGCATGCCGCGAACATCGCGCGGTGCGACCGGGGTTTCATCGGCGACATTGCCGGAGAGGATGGCATCGACCCAGGCACAGCAGTCAACCGTGCGGCCGATGGGGCCGACCGAGTCCAGCGACGTCGACAGCGGCAGCGCACCCTCGCGCGGCGTGCGGGCGGCCGTCGGCTTGAAGCCCGTCAAACCGCAGAATGCAGAAGGAATGCGGATCGAGCCACCGGTATCGGTACCGAGTCCGATCGCGGCCATGCCATCTGCCACCGACGCGGCGGCTCCTGACGACGATCCGCCTGCAATGTGACCCGCCTCGCGCCGCCACGGCGAGCGCGGCGTGCCGTAGTGCGGGTTCAGGCCCAGGCCGGAGAACGCGAATTCGGTCATGTTGGTGCGGCCGACGATCACCGCGCCCGCCTGACGCAGACGTGCCACGGCCAGCGCGTCGTGCTTGGCCGGGGCGGCGTCGGACAACGCCTTGGAGCCTGCGCGAGTGACTTGTCCGGCGACGTCGAACAGGTCCTTCACGGACACCGGAATGCCCATCAGCGGGGACAAACGCGCGCCCGCGCGGCGCAGCGCGTCGAGGCCATCGGCGGTGTCGCGGGCGGCTTGCGCATTGACTTGCGTGAAGACGACGTTGCCCTGACCCGCTGGGTCGGCGATGCGTGCGAGCGCCTGTTCGGTCAGCGCACGGCTGGTGGTACGCCCGGCGTCGAGCGCGGCGGCGAGTTCGGACAGGGGGCGTTTCAGATCGATGGCATCAGTGCTCATGTTCAGATCGCTTTCAGGATATGGGTGCGGAATTCTTCGATATGGCGAGCGATGGCCCGGCGGGCGCGCTCGACGTCGTGTGCGGCAAGCGCTTCGTACAGTTCAAGATGTTCCTCGTAGACACCTTCCAGATGGCTTGGCGTCGACAGCGCGAGAAACCAGAAGCGCAGCGAGCGCTCGTGCAGGCCGCGCAACAGTTCGGCAAGCGTCTGGTTGCGAGACGCCCGCGAGATTGCCAGATGGAAGTCGCGATCGATGCGCATCATCGCCGCCACGTCGCGCGTGGCGATCGCCTCGCGGGAGCGCGCCAGTACGGCGTTTATTGCGGCGAGGTCGTCCGGCGTCGCGGCGCGCGCGGCCAGCTCCACGCAATACGTCTCATTGATCATGCGAACGTCGATGATCTCGAGCGCATCGTTGAGCGACACGGGCGCGACCATGGCGCCCTTGCGCGGCAGGATGACCAACAACCCTTCGAGTGCAAGCCGGTGCATCGCCTGATGGACCGGTGTGCGTCCAAGCCCCGTCGACTGCATCAATTGCGCTTCGTTGAGCGTCTCGCCCGGGCGCAGACGCAGCGTGATGATGTCGTGCTTGATGGCCTCGTACGCGCGCTCGGTCAGGCTTCGCCCGTCCGTGGTGGCTTGCGAATTGACGAGGGCATTGGCGGCGACGGAAGCGCTCGCCGCCGTGGCAGGATGGTGGGACTCGAGTGGGGTGTCGTTGGGCATCGGATCGGGCGAAATCAGTCGGCGATGGCCAGCGCCTGCGTGGCGTAGCGATGCCGGATCGTGCGGCCGAGGACCGGGTCGTGCAGTTCGATCTCGAACTCCTCGCCACCGGCCACGCCGCCAATGGCAGCGAGTGTGCCACAGAACATCGCGGCGCCCGCCGGCAGGCCGTCCGGACCAAGCTTCGCCATCAGCTCTTGCGGTGAGAGCAGGCCGGCCACGGTGCCTTCCTGATACAGACGTCGCTCGCCTTGACGCGTCACCCACGAGCGCAGCGTCAACTGGTCCCAGTGGGCGACGATGTCGGCAAAGCGCCAGGCGGCGCGTGCCACCGGCTTGGCGCAAACCTGCTTCGAGACGGTCACGCCGTAGGCTTCGACTTCGCGGTCGGTGTGGTCCGAGCCCACGCTCACAAGCAAATCGTCGCCATGACGCACGAGCACGCATTCGGCTTCGCCGCTGCTCGTCTGGCCAACGACGTCGATGGCGTCGTCCTGTGCCAGCAGCGCGGGGGCGAGCCGGTAGAAGCACGGCGTGTTCGACGGGCGGCGCACGCCCAGGGCGGCCAGCTCGGCGATGTGATGCTCGACGGCGTCGCGATCGCGCCCGGCCCAGCCGGCGATGATCAGTGTGTCGACTTGCACGTCGACGTTCGTGTTGGCGCCGTTACCGGACACCTGAAAAGACAGACGGGAACTCATACCTCGGCAACTCCTGTGAAATTCAATTGATATTTGTGTGATATTTCACAAGGAGGCGAGACAAAAAGCAAGAAGAAAAATTTCGTCGAGAGTGACCAAAATCGGGAATTTTTTATGAAAAGCCCCGTCAATCTTGGGTTGCGCGCGTGTTCGCCCATCGCGTATATTGGTCCGGCGCCAGTTTCTGGCCGGTAGTTCGTCTGGTGTTGCCGATCCGGCCAATGGGCCGGAGACCCTCCGGGGATGGGCAGGCCGGCGGCCCGGCAGCCGGTTTGCCAAGGGCGACCGGGCGAAAGGGTGAACGAACGCAACGTCTATCAAGCCGGCTGCACACGGCCGGCTTCCCACCTTCATCAAGCATCACGTCTTGCATTACCGCTGCGGCCCGACAGGAGCGCAGCGCGTGATTGGCGTGGAGTCAAGAACAGCAATATCGGCGTAACACGCCGCGGGGAGAACGTATCGGATGCATCACGCCATCGACTTCATTCAGGATCTGGCCGTCATCATGCTGCTGGCAGGCATCGTGACGGTCCTCTTCAACCGGTTCCGGCAGCCGGTCGTGCTCGGCTACATCGTGGCGGGCGTGATCATCGGCCCGTACACACCGCCGTTCGCATTGATACATGACGAGAAGACCATCGGCATTCTGGCCGAGCTTGGCGTCGTGTTCCTGATGTTCTCGCTGGGCCTTGAGTTCAGCCTGCGCAAGCTCGCGCGGGTTGGCGTGACGGCATTCGTGGCGGCGATCACCGAAATCGTGCTGATGCTCTGGCTGGGCTACGAGATCGGTCGCTTCTTCGGCTGGAACGCGATGGACTCGATCTTCCTCGGCGCCATGCTCGCCGTCTCGTCGACCACCATCATCGTGAAGGCGCTCGACGAACTCGGTATGAAGCGCGAGCGTTTCGCACAGCTTATTTTCGGCGTGCTGATCGTGGAAGACGTGCTCGCCATCGGCATGATCGCGCTGCTCTCGGGCATTGCCATCAGCGGCTCGGTCGACGCCGGCGAAGCCACCTTTACGCTGGGCAAGCTGCTGCTATTCATGGTGGTGTCGCTTGTCGTGGGCATTCTGCTCGTGCCGCGCATTCTCGCGTACGTGGCGAAGTTCAAGAGCGACGAGATGCTGCTGATCGTCGTGCTGGGCCTGTGCTTCGGCTTCTGCCTGCTGGTCATCCAGATGGGTTACAGCGTGGCGCTTGGCGCGTTCCTGATTGGCGCGATCATGGCCGAAGCGCGTGAGCTGCACACCGTCGAACGGTTGATTGCGCCGCTGCGCGACATGTTCAGCGCCGTGTTCTTCGTCACCATCGGCCTGTTGCTCGATCCGCACGTGCTTGTCACGTATGTCTGGCCGATTCTGCTGATCACGCTGGCTGTCGTGGTGGGCAAGATCGTGTCGTGCGGACTGGGGGCGTATCTCTCCGGTCAGGACGGCCGCACGTCGATGCGCGTGGGCATGGGCCTGTCGCAGATCGGTGAGTTCTCGTTCATCATCGCGTCGCTCGGGCTCTCGCTCAAGGTGACGAGCGACTTCCTCTATCCGATTGCCGTGGCTGTGTCGGTCATCACGACGCTGCTCACGCCGTATCTGATCAAGAGTGCCGACCCGGTGACCGGATGGCTCGGCCGCGCAATGCCGGGACGTCTGTCTTATGTGTTGGGGCAGTACACGCAGTGGCTGCAGAGCATTCAGTTGACCGGCGATAGTGCGGTGCTCGTCACGATCGTGCGACGTATCGTGGTGAGTGTCGCGATCAATCTGGCGCTGGTGGTCACGATCTTCCTGGGCGGCGCGTTCTTCTACCGGCGACTGGCCGATCTGATGTCGCCGTGGGTGCGCGACCCGAGCCTGCAAAGTGCCGTGGTGTGGGGCGGTGCGCTGGTGTTGTCGCTACCGTTCCTGATCGCGGTGTATCGCAAGCTCAAGTCGCTTTCGCTGTTGCTCGTGGAACTGTCGGTGCCGCCGAGCCTGACCGGTCGTTACACGCTTCAGGTGCGCCGTGTGGTGGCAGAGATTCTGCCGATTGCGGCAATGGTCGGGGTGATCCTGCTGGTTGCGGCCCTGTCGTCGAGCATTCTGCCGTCGACGGAAATGATCGTGCTGATCGTGTCGGGCACGGTGGTATTGGCGATCGTCATGCGAAGCTGGTTCGTGCGCATGCACGCCAAGCTCCAGATCGCCCTCAAGGAAACGCTCGAACATCAACCGGATGGCGAGCAGCCGGGCGGTGGTGGTCCGTCGTCGCATTGATTGAGGCCTGCGCCCGCCACGATGGTGTGCCGGGTGCAAGGTGAGGGCAAGAAAAAGCCCGCCGGAGTTGCCTCCGGCGGGCTTTTTCTATTTGACGGCGCTTTGTTGGCCTACCGCAGGCCTATGCTTTGCGCGGCGGAAAGTCAAAGATCAGGCAGGTGGTGGTGGCGTGCGCGTACAGCGTGCCGTCTGGTCCGATGATGCGGCCTTCGGCGATGCCGACCTGGCGTCCGACCTGAATGATGTTGCCTTCGGCACGCACGCAGGGCACGTCGCGCGTGAGTGCGCGAACCATGTTGGTCTTGAGTTCCAGCGTGGTGTAGCTTCGTCCGGCGGGCAGCGTTGAATGAATCGCGCAGGCGACGGCGGAGTCGAGCAGGGTGGCGTACCAGCCGCCGTGGACGGAGCCGAGCGGGTTGTAATACGGCAGTGCCGGGCGGCCCTGAAAGACGGCGCGGCCGTTCGCGACTTCGATGGCGATGAAGCCGAGCGTCTCGCTGATCGGCGGCATCGGCAGCTTGCCGTCGAACATCGCCTGAAAAATCTCCAGGCCGGATAGGCCGATCACGTCCGAAGGCGTTGCAACGCCGTAGCGTAGCGGACCGCTGCGCGCGAGCCGCTCCCGCACAGTGGCTTCGTCGGCTTCCCATTGCGCCAGTACGGTGGCGGCATCCGGTCGGGTATTCATGGCGTCTTCCTTGTCACTTTTATAATGCTAGGGATGCACCCGATTATAGAAGTCGTGGCGTGCGCCGGGGGAGTTCGCGTTAGAGGGAAGTGTCGAGGCGAGGGCGCTCCGAACCTTGGCAACGACAGCTCTTGCGCCGTCGTCATGATAAGGAGCGCCCTCGTCGCGTGCTCAGGCGGCTTGCGCGTGGCTGAGGCGATAGTTGGCCAACTCGTCGATGGTCAGAATCGGCAGGTCGTGTTGCTTGGCGAAGCGCTCGATATCGGCGCCGCGCGTCATCGTGCCATCGGGATTCATCAATTCGCACAGCACGGCAGCCGGCTTCAGACCGGCGAGAATCGCCAGATCGACCGAGCCTTCGGTGTGACCGCGACGCGTGAGCACGCCGCCCGGCTGCGCACGCAGCGGGAAGACGTGGCCCGGGCGCGACAGGTCTGAGGGTTGGGCGTCGTCGGCAATCGCAGCGCGAATCGTGGTCACGCGGTCGGCGGCCGAGACGCCGGTACTCACGCCCTGACGCGCTTCGATCGTCACCGTGAAGGCGGTGCCGTAACGGCTTTGATTCTGCTCGACCATCGGCGGCAGATCGAGACGACGCAGCGTCTCGTCAGGCAGACACAGGCAGACGATGCCGCTGCACTCACGAATGAGCATGGCCATCATGGCCGGAGTGATTTTCTCGGCGGCGACGATCAGGTCGGCCTCATTCTCGCGATCGAGATCGTCCATCAGAATGACAGGACGGCCTTCGCGCATGGCCTGAAGCGAGGCAGCCAGACGGACTTCGACCGGCGCCAGGTCGGTGAAGGCCGGGTAGGCATGCAGATCGTCAGTCGTGTTGGCGGTGTTGGCCGAGGCGGTGTCTTGCGATGCAGCTTGGGTGGTGCGGGTAATAACGGACATGAAACGCTCCTCGCGTAAGTCAATCGGGCGAAAAACGTTTTCGGGGCATGCGAACGGACGTCACCATGGAACAGCATCCCATGGCACGCGGGTATCGACGCATCTTCTCTCATCCGGACTATGACCGTCGGCTCTGGCTTCGCACCAGATCTGCTGACCCTGCCGGTGTCGCGAAAGCGACGGTGGCAAGCGCTCGCGGGCTCATGACTGACGCAGCTTTCGCTGCGCGGTGTCACATACCGCCGGTGGGGACTTTCACCCCGCCCTGAAGACGTGTATGCCGCACGCTTGGCGCTGCGAAGTAACTTATCGCGTGGCGTCTTTGCGTATTCGGCGAGAGAGAGCGTAGCACAAGGTGTTGCTGGTCTGCAGGGAAGACTGCGCGGCGCGAGTGGGATTGAGGGCGGGGGAAAGGAGCAGGGAAAGAGCGCAGGGAAAGGGAGGAAGGGGGCGGGCGGGACGTGTCGCCTGAGGGCGACAGGGTCGGATACCGCGACGCTGTACGAGGATGTGCACGGCTCGCGGCATCCGACGTGCCGGGTGAGACTCAGGCCGGGGTGCCTTTCACCGTGTAGCCGGCGTCAGTGATGGCGGCGCTGACTTCGGTCGGCGAGAGACGGCTTTCGACGTCGACGCGGCCTGCCCCGAGATCCACGTTGACCTTGGCCGCGGCGTCGCGCTCGGTGATTGCCCGTGTGACGGCTTTGACGCAATGACCGCAGCTCATACCTTCGACTTGCACTTGCATGGCGAACTCCTTGAAAGAGATGAAAGAGATGAAAGGGGTTTGGGTGGCACTGATCAGATGAACCGATGATAGACCTTCCTACGACGGGAAGCTCAAGCGCTTTTTTCAGCGGATTCGCCTGTTCGTTCAGACGTCCCCTAAACCTGAGCGGTTCCGGGCGGGCTATCGTGGTGGCTGACACGATGCTCATGGTGCGGACTGCGACACGTTGACGCGAGTCGCTTGACCTTACTGTCATGGCAAGGTCTATGCTTTGACGCATGATGACAGTCTTCCAGGAGACCAAAATGACGCAGAACTGGTCGGTGGGTATTGAGGGTATGACCTGCGCGTCGTGTGTGACGCGGGTCGAGAAGGCGTTGCGGCGTGCGCCCGGCGTGGCCAGCGCCAACGTCAATCTCGCGACCGAAACGGCGGCCGTGGAGGCTTCGCCCGACGTGGCGCCTGCGGCGTTGCTGGGGGCTGTCGAGACGGCGGTGAGCGACGCGGGGTATCAAATCGCGGAACAGTCTTTTGAGCTGGCCATTGGCGGCATGACATGTGCGTCGTGCGCGGGGCGTGTGGAGAAGGCGCTTCGTAACGTGCCGGGCGTGGTCGAGGCCAACGTCAATCTGGCGACGGAGCGTGCCGCTGTGCGCGGCGTGCGGGGTGTTGTCGACGTGTCGACGCTTACCGCTGCCGTAGAGAAGGCGGGGTACGAGGCGTCGCCGGTGACGGATCCGGCACAAGCCGCAGCGTCACAGGAAGGCCCGGCGTGGTGGCCGGTGGCCGTGGCGGCGGTGTTGTCGCTGCCGTTGCTGCTGCCGATGTTGCTCGAGCCATTCGGTGTTCATCTGATGCCGCCGCCGTGGGTGCAGTGGCTGCTCGCCACGCCGGTACAGTTCTGGCTCGGTGCGCGGTTCTACCGGGCGGGTTACAAGGCAGTGCGTGCCGGCAGCGGCAATATGGATTTGCTGGTGGCGTTGGGTACGTCTGCGGCCTACGGTCTGAGTCTGTACGAATGGTGGCGCGCACCCGCGGGCGGCATGCCGCACCTGTATTTCGAAGCGGCGGCAGTTGTCATCACGTTGGTGTTGCTCGGCAAGTGGCTTGAGGCGCGGGCAAAGCGCCGGACCGTGGAAGCGATCCGAGCGCTTGCGGCGTTGCGTCCCGAGACGGCGCAGGTGCTGCGTGACCCGCAAGGTGCGGCGAACGAGGTCACGTTGCCGTTGGGGCAGGTCAAGGTCGGCGACTGGGTCGTGGTGCGTGCCGGTGAGCGTGTGCCGGTCGACGGCGAGATTCGCGATGGCGCAAGCCAGCTCGACGAATCGCTGCTGACCGGTGAGCCGCTGCCCATCGACAAGGCGGCTGGCGACAAGGTGGTGGGTGGCTCGATCAACGGGGCCGGAACGCTGCGTGTGGAGACAACGGCGGTGGGCGCAGACACCGCGCTGGCCCGCATCATCCGCATGGTTGAAGACGCGCAGGCGGGCAAGGCGCCGATTCAACGTGCCGTCGACCGGGTGGCGGCGGTCTTTGTGCCGGTGGTCGTGCTGATTGCGATCGTGACGGTCGTGGTTGGCTGGGCGCTTGGCATCGGTCTCGAGGCGGCGTTGCTCAACGCCGTTGCGGTGCTGGTCATCGCGTGTCCTTGCGCGTTGGGACTGGCGACGCCCGCCGCGATCATGGTCGGCACCGGGGCGGCAGCGCGGCAGGGCATTCTCATCAAGGATGCCGAGGCGCTTGAACTGGCACACCGCATCAGCGTCGTCGCCTTCGACAAGACGGGTACGCTGACCGAAGGTAAGCCGCGGCTGGTCGCGCATCTGCCGGCGCAAGGAACGAGCGCCGAGACATTGCTGCGCTGGGCCGCAGCGGTGCAATCGGGCAGCTCGCATCCGCTGGCGAAGGCCGTTACAACGGCGGCGGAGGAAGCCGGGTTTGCGTCGGCCATACCGGTCGCATCCGACATTGCTGCGTTGCCTGGCAGAGGGATGCGGGCACGTATTGACGAAGTGGCGGAAGCGGGCGAGCCGAGGGGTATGCATCAGTTGCAATTGGGCAATGCCCGGTTGCTCGATGAACTGGGGGTTTCGCAAGGCGCGCTGGCTGAGGAAGCCAAGCGTCTGGCGGCCGAAGGGCGCACCGTTTCGTGGCTGGTGGAAACCGGCAATGAGAGAGCCAACGCAGGTGGGGTGCGGTTGCTCGGGCTGTTGGCGTTCGGCGACACATTGAAGGCTACCGCGCGACCCGCCATCGACCGTTTGCATGCGCTGGGTGTGCGCTGCGTGATGGTGACCGGGGATAACGCGGGGAGCGCCAAGGCGGTGGCCGACGCCTTGGGACTCGACGAAGTTCATGCCGACGTGCTGCCGGAACACAAAGCGGAGGTGATTGCGCAACTCAAGCGCGATGGCGCGGTCGTAGCTATGGTCGGCGATGGCATCAACGACGCCCCTGCACTGGCCGCTGCTGATGTCGGTATCGCCATGGGTTCGGGGACCGACGTGGCCATGCAGACGGCCGGCATCACGCTGATGCGTGGCGATCCGCTGCGAGTGGCCGATGCCATCGAGGTCTCGCGTCGTACGTGGTCGAAGATCCGTCAGAACCTGTTCTGGGCTTTCGCGTACAACGTGATCGGGATTCCGCTGGCCGCCTTCGGGCTGTTGAGCCCGGTGATTGCCGGTGCGGCGATGGCGCTCAGCAGTGTGAGCGTGGTGAGCAATGCGTTGCTGCTGCGTCGGTGGCGTCCGGCGGGGCAAGAAGTCGACGCGAGCGTCGCCGGTGGTGTTGGCGAGCCCCGTCGCGCCGGAGCCTGAGGGCGGTTTGCCCCGACATAAGGCGATCGGCGCATAATGAAACGACTAGGGGTGACGCGAGGGCATGGTTTGCGTGTAGCGTCGCCCGGATTTCTATCTTCCTTGAAATTCGCCGAAAGCATCATCATCTAGGTGATATCGTCTGCCTTCCGGCATGGAGTCAACGCTGCCGAATATGAATAGTCTGCATATCGCGAGTTACAACATCCACAAGGGCTTTTCCGCGTTCAACCGCTTGCGCGTTCACGAATTGCGCGCTGGGTTGGAGGGGCTCGCCCCGGATCTCGTCTTCCTTCAGGAAGTGCAAGGCCTGCACCAGAGGCACGCGGTGCGGCACAGCAACTGGCCGGTACAGCCACAGCACGAGTTTCTGGCGGAAGGTATGTGGCACGATCACGCTTATGGACGTAATGTCGTCTACGAGCACGGGCATCATGGCAACGCGATTCTGAGCCGTTATCCGATCGTCAGGTCAGACAACCAGGACATCACGACCTATAGTTTCGAGAAGCGCGGCATGCTCCATTGCGAGATTGCCGTGCCGGGCCTGACGCAGCCGCTGCATTGTCTGTGCGTGCATTTGTCGCTGGCCGGCCACGGTCGCCGTCGCCAGTTCGAAATGCTGGCCGAGCGTGTGGCGGACGCCATTCCTGCGGATGCGCCGCTGATTATTGCGGGTGACTTCAACGATTGGAGCAATCAGGCGGATCGGTTGCTGGCGGAAAAGCTGGCGTTGACCGAGGTATTTCAGAACAGTGTGGGGCGTCCCGCACGTAGTTTTCCGAGCGGATTACCGCTCTTACGACTTGACCGCATTTACGCACGCGGCTTTCATATCGAAGGGGCGCAGGTGTTACACGGGCGCCCCTGGTCACGGATTTCCGATCATGCCCCAATCAGCGCCCGGCTCGTGCCGTCGGATACTGACACGGCGGTGAACGGTTCCTCCACCCCGTCGTTCAACCCTCGTTCCCCCCAGTGAGGTAGCCATGAACATCGGACAAGCGGCACAGGCCAGCGGCGTGACGGCCAAGATGATCCGGTACTACGAAAGTATCGGCCTGATGCCTCCGAGCCCTCGCTCCGAGGCAGGCTACCGGCGATACGGCGAGCAGGATCTTCATCTGCTTCGCTTCATTCGTCAGTCGCGACGGCTGGGTTTCGGGATCGACCAGATCCGCCAGTTGCTGGCGCTCTGGCAGGATCGTGGGCGCTCCAGTTCGCAAGTGAAAGCACTGGCGCAATCTCATGTCGATGAACTCAATCAACGCATCGGTGAACTGGTGGCTATGCGTGACACGCTCTCCCACCTGGCCATGCATTGCCATGGCGACGACCGTCCCGACTGCCCGATCCTGGAGGGCATTGCGGGTGCAGCGCTTTCCGACAATCCGGGCGCTATAGCGGAGTGCGGCGGGAGCGGGGCGACGTCGGCGGCGTCTTGCAGCCCCGCGCAGCAAGCCGCTACGGCGGATGCCGTGGCCGCCGATACTCCGGCTGCAGCGGGTGGCCCGGCCGGTGACAGCGACGGTCAAGCCCATCACATCCCGCAGGGATAAGTCGCCCAAGAACGCCATTGACTGGCCTTCGAACCCCATATGACGCGCCGCAGCAGCGGCGCTTTTTTTTCGCTCGTTAATTTTGATTGACCTACGCGGCAGGGTGTCGCAGTCAGGTGTTGTTGCGTGTGGACAGAGGTTTATCTTATTGATTTTAAGGTGATTTTTGTGGAATTGACTGCATTCGAAGCAAGGCTCTAGCAGATTTTTTGTGGTTTTCACAGATAGGGGCTAACCCTTAACGGGAAAACCCTATATAATGCAAAGCACTGCTGCGATGCAGCACACTAAATGAATTGGAGAAACGTCATGTTTGCCGCCCTGTTTGAAGTCGTGAACACTTGGTTTGAAACTGCTGAACGCCGTCGTCGTGAATCGTTCCTGGCTGAGTCGAAGGACATCATTGAGCTGGAACAACGTATCCGCGCGCTCGAAACCGCCGGTTACTAAGCAGTCTGTAGTAAGTCCTTCCGGACGAACGGTCGTCGCTGGCGCAATAGGCAAGTCGATCGTCACACAGGGCGATCCCCGTCATCGATGTGATGACGTGCGACGGCGCCCCATCCGTGAGTCCGGATGCCAATCCCTGCTGTTCCCAGGATTGGCTCGCGCAAGCCCGCCACTTTGGCGGGCTTTGTCGTTTACGCGTCTTTTAGCGATGCCCCGCATCGTGCCCTCCATGTATCCGTCCGAATCGGATGGCATTCGACGCATCCCCCTAGCGAAATTGATAGGTTTCTCTCAACGGCTCGATGAGTCAGTCGGCCCGTAGCGCCGGAATCCGCGTCACGTCTGCTATCCCCGTCGCATTCGCAGGCTTCCTTACCCACTTCCGATGCGAGTGTTATTGATAATCATTATTATTATCATTAAACTTTTGCCGAATTGAGATGTCGCGCCGAAGGTGGCGGATCTCTCGACGGCGCCGGTGTTGTTTGTGGTTTGTCGCTTCCCGCTTCCCAAGGAGCGACCCTCGACCGGCAAGTCTTCTTCCAGTTCAGGCGCACCATCGGCGCCGGAACGCATCACAGCCAAGTTGTTCCTCATGTCGCTCGCTCCCCATTCGTCCCGTACTGCGTGTCGCCCACGCGCTCGCACCATTGCGCCTGCTATTGGCCATTGGCCGCTGTTGCGTCCGATTGTTGCCGCTTCGGCGCTGGCGTTCGGGTCGTGTGTTTTCAGTACGAGTGCGTTAGCGCAATCGACGCCGGCGGGCCGGACAGGTCAGACGGGGGCCGCCACCGCGCAGAGCGACGTGGCACTGCCGACCCTCACGGTGCAGGGGGCGCGGGAATCGTCGCCGAACGAGACACCTCCCGCGTATGTGGGCGGTCAGGTAGCGCGAGGCATGAGCTTTGGCGTGCTCGGCAATCAGAACAATCTGGATGTGCCGTTCAGCATGAGCGCGTACACGTCGAAGATGATCGAAGATCAGCAGGCGCGCACCCTGGCGGACGTGCTCGACAACGATCCTTCGGTACGGATGTCGCGCGGCTTCGGCAACTTTGCGCAAACGTTTGTGATCCGCGGCTTCACGCTGGCGGGTGACGACATTTCGCTCAACGGTCTTTACGGCATCACGCCGCGTCAACTCGTGTCGACCGAAGCGCTGGAGCGCGTGGAATTGTTCAAGGGCGCGAACGCGTTTCTGAATGGCGCGTCGCCGGGCGGCTCGGCCATCGGCGGTGGCGTGAATCTGCAACTCAAGCGGGCGGAAGACACGCCGCTCACCCGCGTGACCATCGACGGCAGCGGTTCGGGTGAGTTGGGTGGGCATGTGGATATCGGCCGTCGCTTCGGCAGCGAAGGGCAGTTTGGTATTCGCGTGAACCAGGCGATCCGTGATGGTGAGACGTCCGTCGATCGCGAACATCAGAATTCGAATACCACGGCCGTGGCCCTCGACTGGCGCGGCGACAAGGTGCGTCTGTCGGCTGACTTCCTTTATCAGAAGGAACACATCGGTTCCGGCCGGGCGTTGTACAACTTCACGGGGAGTGTGCTGCCGACGCCGCCCGCCGCAACGTCGAACTACGCGCAGTCGTGGAGCTACACCACGCTGGAGGACAACGTCGGCATTCTGCGTGCCGAGTATGACTTCCTGCCCAACTGGACGGCCTACATCACCGGGGGCGTGCGTCACACCAACGAGAATGGCGAGTACTCGAACCCGACGTGGAAGGGCTCGCCCAGCACCATCACGGCCACGCGCCTGAATGCACCTCACCAGGAGGATGCGCTCTCGGGGGAGGCCGGGGTGCGGGGGCGTTTCACGACCGGCCCGGTGTCGCATTTCGTGACGGCCGGGGTGTCGGGAACGCGCCTGGACTCGCAATCTGCGTTCACGTTCGCGCCAGCCTTCTCGACGAGTTTCGTCAATCCGCCGCAAGTGCCGTATCCGGCAGCCACGTCGCAGGGTGGCAATCTGAACGATCCGCAGACGACGGCGCTCACGTTGCTGCGTAGCGTGTCGGCATCAGACACGCTCGGCTTCTTCAACGACCGCGTGCTGGCTACGGTCGGGGTGCGCCACCAGTCGATCGGGGTGAACAACTACGGTTACACCGGCGCGCAGACGCTCGCGTACAACGACGCCATCACCACGCCGGTGTTCGGCCTGGTCGTCAAGCCGTGGCAGAACGTCTCGCTGTTCGCGAACCGCAGCGAGGGTTTGGCTGCCGGCACCACGGCACCGCAGGGCACCGTCAACTACGGCCAGTCGCTGCCGCCGTATCGTTCGAAGCAGATCGAATTTGGCGCGAAGTACGATACGGCTCGCTTCGGTGCGTCGATCGCGTTCTATCAGATCGAGAAGCCGTCGGCCTATACGAACGCGTCCAACGTCTATGTGGCTGACGGACTTGAGCGCCATCGTGGCATCGAAACGTCGGTCTACGGAAGCCCGATCAAGGACGTGCGCGTGATCGCGGGTGTGTCATACATCAGCGGCCAACTGCTCGATCAATCGAGCGCGGCCACGAACGGCAATCGTCCGGTGGGTGTGCCGACGTTCCAATACAACCTCGGCGCAGAGTACGACATTGCGTGGGTACCGGGCCTGACGCTGAACGCGCGCTGGATTCATACGGGTCGCGAGTACGCGAACATCACGAACACGGCATCGATTCCCGCATGGGATCGCGTCGATCTCGGCGCGCGCTATGCAACGCAGATTTACGGCAAGCCGACGACCTTCCGCGTGAGCGTACTCAATGTGACGAACAAGGCCTACTGGTCGAGTGTGTCGTCGAGCAACTACCTGACGCTCGGCGCGCCGCGTACGGTCTTGCTGTCCATGACGACCGACTTCTGAGTCGTCGTCCCAACTGCCACACTGACGACGGAAAAGGCAGTCGGCAGTCGCGCCCCGGTGCTGTTCGCAGACCGGGGCGTTTTTCATTGGGCGCGGGAGAAATATCTACTTTTCGATGCTGAACTCAGTGGCGATCGCCGCACCGTTGGCGAGTGAGGTCACGCCGTAATACTTGTCACCGACCTTGAACATGAAGCGGCACCAATTCTCAGTGAGTGCCCGCCATTCGAGGTTCACGCAATACGACCCGTTGTCGTTGACCGACCAGGTCCCGGTCGCGCGGGCGACCTGAACCGAGCGTCCGCCAGATCCAATATTGCCTTTGTTGTCGCTCGTGGCATTGAGCGAGCCATTGGTGTCGTTCACCCATTTACGCGTGCTGCCGTTGTTGAGGATATTGGTGACGTGGGCACCGGGCATCAGCGAACGCAAGTCGTCAACGCTGAGTTGCTGGCCGTTGGCGTCTTTGAGGTCGGACAGGTGCATCGGGTCGGCATGCGCGAGTGACGACAGCGCAAGCAAGGTGGTGATGATTAGGGCGATGAAGGTCGTGACGGGGGAAGCGAACCGGGGAACCATGATGACTCCTTGACGTAGCCTGATGAACGCCTGACGCCGTTGCGCGCAGGCGCACGGCTCGCGCGGGTTAGGGGCGCGGGCTGTCTGACGTTGTCGTCCCGTGCTCGGGGCACGGTGTGGCTATCGGTCCGGGGACTGCGTAGTGATGCGTTACCACTATAGGTGAGGCGCCGACGTCTGCACAGTCGGGCACACCCCCGGGGGGAGGCGGTCGACAGACAACCGCTTGCCCCCGGGGGAAGGAACCGACCTCAGTCGGTGCCGTACTTCGGTGAGCGCGGGCCGTAGAGCAGGCCGTTGGCACGTCCAGCGGACAGCAGGCGCGCATTGGCAGTGCCGGCGACCGTGTAGCCAGCGTTCGACACGCTGTTGACGATCTGCTTGACTGCCGCCGTGATCAGCATGCCGATCAGGCCGCCGCCGCTGTTGTTGTTCCCCTCGTTGTTCGACGCACTGGCTGCGCCGCTCCACAACTTGGCGCCGTTGCGAAGATCGATGAGTTCGGCCGAGACCGTCACCACCGTGGCGCTGTCGAGCACCATGTACTTCGTACCGTACTGCGTGATCTTGATGTAGAGCGCCGCGTCGGCGCCGAAAATCTCGCGCAGCTTGGTCGGGCTCACCTGATGGATGTCACCGGCGACCGTCAGGCCGTTCTGACGGAACGACTCGTCGACCAGTGCCACCGGCATCACGTAGTAGCCAGCCTCGCCCAGCGGTACCGTGACCTGCGACAGCACGCTGTACGTCGCGTCGATGTCAGGCGATTCGTTCAGGGGCGGCAACACCAGAATCGACTTCGGCTTGCTTTCCTTGAAGGCGGTGTAGTCGTACGGCTTGGCCTGATGAACCGCGCAACCCGTCATCAGGGCGGCCAGTGCCGCTACCGTCATCCATTTACAGAGTCGCGCGATCATTGCTTGGCCTCCGGAGTCTTGTTCTTGAGGAGAAAGTCGATGTAACCGGCCGATTCGGGGAACAGTTGCTTCTCGGTCTGGAATTCCTCGACCATCTTGTCGGACTTGCCGACCGAAGCGTAGAGCAGACCGAGGTGCGCGTGATAGCCCGGGGGCGCGGCGTTATTGGCGGCCTTGATCTTCTCGAGATCACGCTCGAGCGCGATGATCTGGGCTTCCTTCGATTCGCCCTTGAAGTATTCGTAGACTTGCGGCTGGTAGCTTTCCCAGTCGTAGAGGGGCTTGGGCGGTGTGGCGCAACCGGTGAGCAGCGCACCACCGATGACGGCCGCCACGGCGGCGCGGCCAGATAAGAACTTGCGATTCATGGCGATAAATATCCTGACTGGCATGCCGCGGCGCGCGCGCGCGCATCTGCACCGACGTGCCGGACCGAGCGCGTCGCGAGCGACGCACTGCGGCATGCTGCAAAAGGGAGTTGGCTGGCTTACTTGCCGGGCTTCCAGGCACCGCTTTCGATGCCGGCGACCAGGTTGTTGACGGCTTCGCGCATGGCGAGGTCGAGGACCTTGCCGTTGAGCGTAGAGTCATAGCCCGCAGTGCCGCCGAAGCCGATCACTTCGCGATTCGACAGCGCAAACTCACCTGCGCCACCGCTCGAATAGACGACTTCCGATGTGGCGATGTCGACCACATTCAGGTTCACCTTGGCGTAGGCGATCTGCTCGCGACCACGGCCGAGAATGCCGAAGAGCTGCTTGTCGCCCACTTCCTTGCGACCGAACTCGACGACGTCGCCGGTGATCACGTAGTCGGCGCCCTTGAGCGTCTGCTGAGTCTTCTTGATGTCGGCTTCCTGACGGATCTCGGCCATGTTGTCGCGGTCGAGCACGTTGAAGCGATTGGTTTGTTGCAGATGCGTGATCAGGATGGTCTTGGCCTGGCTGCCGAGACGATCGACGTTATCGGAAAAAACGCCACGCATGTACGCAGAACGGTTGTCGAATTTACCGACGGCGATCGGCGTGCGTACCCCAACGTACGGACGGCTGGCACTTTCAACCTTGGCGACTTCCACGGTGCGCGAGCTTTCGGTCGCGCAACCGCCGAGCATGCCGATGGCGAGCATGGCGGCGCTGAGCAGCGCAATGCTGGACTTGCTTTTCTGCACGGTGATACCCCTGTATGTGTTGTTCCCCGACGAGCGATGCGTGGTGGCGTCGGCCCGTCGCAGGCATCTGATCCCTTACCGATGGATTGCCTTTTACTGTTGTAAGCCTAAGTAAGGGGTGCTGATCTTAGCATGCGTTGCTGCGCGTTTGGCGTGTGCCAATGTGGGGCGCCTACCCGCTGTGGCATGCGGCGAGCGGGGCTTGGAGATACACTCGCACGGTGTTTCCCTCATGTTTTTGACAGGAGTTGTCATGGCCGACAGTGAAGCCCGCCCGCCGTTTCCGCCATTCACGCGTGAGACGGCAATTCAGAAAGTTCGCATGGCCGAAGACGGTTGGAATTCGCGCGATCCAGCGCGGGTGGCATTGGCCTATACGGCTGACAGCCGATGGCGCAATCGGGCCGAGTTTCCGCGCGGGCGCGACCAGATCGTCGAATTCCTGACGCGCAAATGGCAACGCGAACTCGACTATCGATTGATCAAGGAACTGTGGGCGTTCACCGAGAACCGTATTGCGGTGCGATTCGCTTATGAATGGCGAGACGACTCGGGCAACTGGTTCCGTTCGTATGGCAACGAGAACTGGGCGTTCGATGCGCAAGGGCTCATGGCCGAGCGTCATGCCAGCATCAACGACTCGCGCATCACCGAGAGCGAGCGCCTGTTTCGCTGGCCGCAGGGACGCCGTCCCGACGATCATCCGGGATTGAGCGAACTCGGCCTGTAAAACGGGCAGGGACGGTAGCGTGAATACGCTGACTACGGCCTGGATGCCACGCCACTTTTCGTTTCAGTCCGATAGCTTCAGTCCAGTCCGAAAATCAATAGCAGGTTGGTGGCGGTAATGACCGCGAAGAGGCACCACGCGAATACTTGCGTGGGAAGCCCGATGGTATTGCCTTTCATCACGCGGGGGTCACTGACCGATCGGATCAGCGGCCACATGGCGAACGGCAGTTGCAAGCTGAGCAGCACCTGACTCCAGACGAGCAACTTGCCGACGGCGCCATCGCCGAGCCACAGCACGCCGATCAGCGCGGGCACGAGCGCCAGCCCACGGGTGATCAGACGGCGCTGGTAGCAGGGGATCTTCATGTGCAGAAAACCATCCATGATGACCTGCCCGGCGATGGTCCCGGTGAGCGTCGAGCTTTGGCCCGACGCGAGCAGGGCGATGCCGAACAGGAACGCTGCCGCACTGCCCGCAATCGGCGTGATGAGCCGATACGCCTGCTCGATATCGGTAACGTTGGTCTGACCGCTGGCGTGAAATATCGACCCGGCAAGAATCAGAATGGCCGCATTTACCCCCATGGCGATCACGAGCGAGACCCAGGTGTCGATGCGCACCAGCATGAGGGTGTCGCGTATATCACCGCGCTTGCCGCCGACCACTCGCCGGGTTTGCACGATAGAGGAGTGCAGGTAAAGGTTGTGCGGCATGATCGTGGCGCCGACGATGCCGAGCGCCAGCACGATGGCGTCGCGCCGGTCGTGGCTGGGCGCGCCGGGTACGAGGCCGGCCGCCACCGCATGCCAGTCGGGCGGCGCCATTGCCACTTGCGCGACGAAGCAGAACGCCATCGTGCCGATCAACCCGAAGACGATGGCTTCGATCTGACGGAAGCCTTTGCCTTGCAGGCCGAGCACGATCATCGTGTCCAGCGCGGTGAGCACGATGCCCCAGGCGATCGGCACGCCCAGCAGCAGTTTGAATGCGAGCGCGCAGCCCAGAACCTCGGCGATGTCACAGGCGATGATCGAGATCTCGGCGGTGATCCACTGCACGAGGCGTCCCGCGCGACCGTAGCGGTCGTAGCTGGCTTGTGCGAGGTCGCGTCCGGCGACCAGTCCCAGCCGAGCGGCCAGCATCTGTAAAAAGATGGCGGCGAGGCTCGAGAGTGCGACCACCCAAAGTAACGAGTAGCCGAATTGCGATCCGGCCTGGATGTCCGTTGCCCAGTTGCCGGGGTCCATGTAACCGATCGCGACGAGCAGTCCGGGGCCGGCGAAGCGTTTGAGTTTGATCCAGCGCGATTCGCTCGCGTCGATGACGATGCTGCCTTTGACTTCGGAGGGACAAAAGGGCGCGGTTGCTGTGGTCGGCAGAGGCATGAGGGCGGGAGTTCGTTCAATGACGCCAACGTTAGCCGGGCCGGCGATCGCCCGCAAGCGGGATCATGACGCCAGAGGAAGCCCGGATAACCCGTAAATAGCGGATGAACTGCTATACTGTATATTCATACAGTACTTGGGTGCGAGATGACCCTGCCGCTTTCCTCCCTTTCGTCCTTACCCGCCGGGCTGTGGCGTGCCAGTGAACTGGCGCGTTGCCACCGCGCTGGCCATGCCACGGGCTTTGCTGCGCTCGACGCTGAGTTGCCCGGCGCGGGGTGGCCGCATGGTGCGGTGACGGAGTTGTTGAGCGAGCGTCCGGGCCTCGGTGAATGGCGCTTGCTGGCCCCCGCGTTGCGCGATCTCACGCAGGCGGGGCAACCGGTGATGGTGATCGCGCCGCCAATGCTGCCGTATGCCCCCGCACTGGCGGGATGGGGAATCGATCTGCGCTGGCTCAGTGTCGTGATGCGTCCGGCGCGTCAAATGCATCCGACGCATCAGATGCGTCAGGGGGCAGGGGGGCGCGGTGGGCGAGGCGTGAAGGCGGAGGATCGGGACATGCTCTGGTGCGCTGAACAAGCGCTCAAAAGCGCGTGTTGTGGCGCGGTGCTCACCTGGCTTCCGGCGGCGACGCCCGAGCAGATGCGGCGGCTTCAGGTGGCAGCCGGTGGTGGCGAGACGCTGGTCTGGGTGGTTCGCGGACTCGCTGCCGTCACGACGGCTTCGGCGGCGCCGCTGAGGTTGGGGCTGAGCGTCGGGGAGGGGAGTCGTCTCGGCGTGCAGTTTCACAAGCGCCGCGGGCCGCCTCGTCTCGATCCGCTCTGGCTGACGTTGCCCGCACCCTATCCAAATGCCGCGCATACCACGCATACGACGCATACGACGCCTGCGGCACCACCGGTGGCAGGTGTCGCTGATGACGAGAGGCCGATACCTGTCAGGCCCGATCCGACCCCTTCGCCCGCACCGTCCACGGTGTCTTTTGTTTCTGCTCCCGGAGTCTCGCATGGCTTGCTGGATCGCCCTGCATCTGCCGTATCTGGCGCTCGAGATCGCGTCTCCGCTCACGCGGGCTGACACGTCGACCCGCATGCAGACTGACATGCCGGCCGACACAACGGTCGTGCTCGCACAGTCGCGTGTCTGGCAGGCGAGTGAAGCGGCCCAAGCTGCCGGCGTACAGCCCGGCATGCGCCGCGGCGGCGTGCTGGCACTGCTGCCGCAAGCGCGGTTTCACGATCGTGACGACGCGGCCGAGACCGTGGCGCTCGAAGCGTTGGCACTGGCGTTGCTGCGCTTCGGTCCGGATGTCGCCATCGCTTCGCCGCAATGCGTGCTGATCGATGTCGCACCGAGCCTGCGTCTGTTCGGCGGTTTGACCTCGCTGGCTGCACAGGTGCTCGAGAGTGCCGAGGCGCTCGGGCACCGGGCGTCGCTGGGCATTGCCGCCACAGCCAGCGCGGCGACGCTTCTCGCGCTGGCAGGCGAGACGGCCATGCCCATGCCGTCGATGCAGACCTCAACCCTGAATCCAACGCCGAACCCCGTCCCGTCCCCAACCCCAACCCCGACGCCGACGGATCTCCCGCAACAACTCGATTCGCTCCCGGTGGCGTTGTTGTCCGAGGCGCAACCGTGGCTCGACTGGCTCGCGCAAATCGGCTGTGCGACGTTGGGTGAGTTGCGCGCCTTGCCGACGGCGGGCGTGCGCCGCCGCTGTGGTGCCGATCTGCCTGCTGCGCTCTCCCGAGCTTATGGCGAAACCCCGGAATCACCACACTGGTACCGCGCACCGCCACACTTCGAGGCGGTGCTGCCGCTGCCATCGCTCACCCATGACATCGACGTGTTGCTTTTCGGTCTGCGTCGTTTGCTCGTTCAGCTCACGGGGTGGCTGTCTGCAGGACAACTGGCGACGCGTGCACTCACGCTGGTGCTCGAGCACGAGCCGCTCGGACGGCAAACGCTGGCCCCGACGCGTTTCGATATCCGTCTCGCCGAAGCGAGTGCCGCGCCTGCGCACTTGTTGTCGTTGTGCAAAGAGCGGCTCGCCCGGTCGCCATTGGTCGCCCCGGTGCTGACCTTGCGGCTCGACATCACGCAAACGGCCCCGCACGTTGCGCAAAGTGGCTCGCTACTGCCCGAGCCGGGACGCGCC
>JARLJF010000149.1 GCA_031291335.1 Pandoraea sp.
AATGCGCTGAGTCAACAGATTGCAGAGAAGAAGCCGACGGGTAATGCCGACGTCGATCAGGCGCTGGGCAATATCGTTTCGAACACGCTGGCGACCACGTTGGGCGCTGCAACAGGCGGTTTCACCGGAGCACCGGCAATCAGAGATTGTGTGGGAGATTGGATTGTTGGTCCGATGCGAGCGCATCTACACCAAAATTACGCCAAGCAGCCTGAGAAGTCTTGCTAAATAAGGCTGCTGTGGTGCCCAGGGCGGGACTCGAACCCGCACGCCTCTCGGCGCTACCCCCTCAAGATAGTGCGTCTACCAATTCCGCCACCTGGGCAGGGGACGGCGATTGTAACGGGAAAATCGGATTTTGTGAATGCTTCGCGCACGAAGCGTCCCGATGGCTACGCAGCCCTTCCCCGTACCCTTTGCCGTCCTCGCCCTGCGCTCAAGCGGCCAGTCGCTGCGCCGACCCAACCATCGACAGCGACGGCGCATGCGGCGCGCCAAAGCCGTGCGAATCGACGTGATGTCCTTCGCGCAAACGGAAGCGCGCCACCGTTTCGGCCAGCATGCGGGCCTGCTCGCTCAACATCGCCGATGCGGCCGCCGACTCTTCCACCAGCGCCGCGTTTTGTTGCGTCGCCTGATCCATCTCCGAGATCGAGCGGTCGATCTGGCTGATGCCAGTGCTTTGCTCCGTCATCGCCCCGTGAATCTCGCTCACCAGACGCTGCACGCGCGTGATCCCGTCGACGATTTCGTTCATCGTCGTGCCCGCCGCCTGCACGCGCTCAGTACCGCTCTTCACGTTGTGCACCGACGTCTCGATGAGCGCTTTGATTTCCTGCGCCGCCGCCGCACTACGCTGCGCCAACGTGCGCACCTCGCCCGCCACGACTGCGAAGCCGCGTCCCTGCTCGCCCGCGCGCGCCGCTTCCACCGCCGCGTTGAGCGCCAGAATGTTGGTCTGGAACGCAATGCCGTCGATCACGCCGATGATTTCCGTAATGCGCTCCGACGACTGCGTGATCGCCGCCATCGTGCCGACAGCATCGGTCACGACCTGACCGCCCCGTGCGGCGGCGGCGCTGGCGTCGTTGGCCAGACGCGTTGCATGCTCGGCAGTGTCGGCCGTCTGCTTCACGCTGGACGTCAGTTCAGTGAGTGCAGACGATGTTTCCTGCAACGACCCAGCCGACGCTTCGGTGCGCTGCGACAGATCCCGGTTGCCCATCTCGATCTCGCTCGTGGCCGAGGTCATCGACGACACGCCCGAGCGCACATCGAGCATCACCGAGCTGATCTTGTCGACGAACGCGTTGAACGACTTGGAGATCTGCGTCACTTCGTCGTGGCCGATGACGTCCAGACGCTGCGTCATGTCGCCGTCGCCCGAACCGATGGTGTCCATGGCGTCGCGCACGGTCGACAGACGCTTGAATGCGCGCGACGTGAAGATCGACGCAATGACCAGCGAGAGCAGCGTCAGCACGACCAGTGTGATGACCATTGCGCTCAGCACATGCGTGAGGCCGGCCGTGGCTTCCGCACGGTCGAGGGCGACCACCAGATACCAGTCGGTGCCGGGAATGCGCTTGGCCTTGAGCAACTTGGCCGCACCAGAGAGTTCCATGAGGACCGGTGCGGCGTCGTCTGCGGCCATGCCCGGCAGCGAGTCGGCGGTAAGCGTGGCCGCGACGTCGGTCGACGGCTTGAGCGAGAACTTGTTATCCGGGTGGGCGATCACCTGCCCGTCGCTCGCGACCACCAGCGCGAGGCTCGACGGCGTGGGGTGCACCGCCTTGATGATGTCCTGCACGCCGGTAAGCGCCACGGCGCCGCTGATGGCGCCGGTGGTCTGGCCGTCACGCACGAGCGGTGCGGTGAAGGCCACGTACGGAATACCCGTCGACGAATCGCCGTACGGCTTGGTGACGGTCAGCTTGCCGGTGGCAACCGCGCTCTTGTACCAGGGGCGTGCGGTCGGATCGTAGTCCGCCGGCGTCGCCGCAGTGGAGAAGAACGTCTTGTCAGACCAGCCGATGCTCGTGATCGGGAAGTCGTTGGTCTTGCCCATGAGCTTCACCAACCCGGCCGGGTCCCCTTTCTCGACGACCTGCGACGTCGCCACGACCGCCTGCGCCTTGTCGGCCGACCAGCGCTCGATGGCGCTGGCGTTGCCATTCGCAACGGCCGAAAGCGTGTGGGCAATGCTCGACATCATGCTGTCGCGCACGATCACGTAAGTCGTGATGCCAGAGAGAATCAGTGCTCCCACCACCGTCAGGCAGGTGATGAGCAGAATCCGGGTTCGCAACGAAGTGACTTTCATGGGCTTTCATCGGTAGACCCGCAAGCGAGCCGTTGATAGGGGGAACCACCACTCAGGCGGTACTGCCGGTGCCATCGCATCGACACATGGCTGCCATTGCGCCATTGCGTCTTTACGCATTTACTCTCTGCGCTTACGGCTCATCGGAGCAGTAACTTTAATGAACGCAGATCAATGCAGGCGTGTCGTGCTTCAACGTCCGCGCCGATGGCCCTTTGCCCCGCTGCTTTCCCCTCTTCTTCGCCCCTCTCGCCCCTCTCGCCCCTTACGGTTCCTTTCCGGATTCAGTCGCCCTCACCTTGCCGGCGTAGTGCCCGACGCCATACCGGCACCATTGAGAGACTGACCCCGGCGGCCAGTCCCAATGCGGCATACAACCCGGTTTCCGCTGATGACGCGGCGCCCATGAGCGAGCCGAAGATCGCGACGCCGAGTGCCGC
>JARLJF010000150.1 GCA_031291335.1 Pandoraea sp.
CGACAACGATCTGTCCCGCGTCGAACAGCACGCCCACGAATATGCCGGCTTCAACCTGCTCGCGGGCGACTTGCCGGCGGGCAAGTTGTTCTGGTTGGGGAATCGCGACACGAGCAGCGGGAGGGGTCATGACACCGGCAACGAAATCGAACCCGTCCAACACGCAAACGGGACATCTCCTGCGGCGGCGAGTCATAGGCCCCAGCCGGTGGCTCACGCCATCGAACCCGGTACGCATGGCTTATCGAACGCGCTTCTGGACACTCCCTGGCCGAAGTTGGTAGGCAGGCGCGAAGCGCTGGGTGCCGCAATCGACAGCGCTGCGGACGATATGACATTGCTCGAATTGATGCGCGACACCATGGAGGCGGCCGACGAAACACTGCCCGAAACAGGCGTCGCACCGGCGTGGGAGAAGACGCTATCGGCGGCCTTCATCGCGTCTCCTGCCTACGGTACGCGATGCACCACGTTGCTGCGCTATCACCGCAATGGCACCGTCGAACTCATCGAATCGACAGTGTCGCCGGGCCAGCCTGCCACCGAACTACGGGATTTGCGACGCTATCGCTTCGAGGCCATCGGCACCTGACATTGGCGCTGATTATCGATAGGCGCAAGTAAGTGACGATACGCCCCAATAGCGCGGCGTATCCGACCTCACACCAACCGCACGATCTGCTTCCCGAAGTTCTCCCCCTTGAGTAGCCCCAGGAACGCGGCGGGCGCGCTCTCGATGCCTTGCGCCATCGTCTCGCGATAACGCAACTCGCCTGCCGCGATGACATCGGTCAACTCCTTCAGCGCCTGCGGCCAGACATCCATATGCTCGGTCACGATGAAGCCTTCAAGCCGCACCCGGTTCGTGAGCAGCAGCGCCGGATACTTCATCGGAATGGGCTCACCGTTGTAACCGGAAATCATGCCGCACAGCGCAATGCGCGAGTGTGCATTGAGATTGCGCATGACCGCATCGAACACGTCGCCACCAACGTTCTCGAAGTAGCCATCGATGCCATCCGGTGCGGCCGCACGCAGTGCGTCATTGAGATTGCCCGCCTTGTAATCGACACACGCGTCGAAGCCTAACGCCTCCACCACGTAATCGCACTTCTGCTCGCCGCCCGCAATGCCGATCACGCGGCACCCGGCACGTTTCGCCAATTGACCGACCACGCTCCCCACGGCGCCGGACGCCGCGCTGACCGCGACCGTCTCCCCCGCCTTGGGCACGATGATCCGGTTCAGCCCATACCACGCGGTCACGCCCGGCATGCCGGCCGCGCCCAGATAGGCGCTCATCGGCACACGAGCATCGTGAAGACGGCGCAGGTTGCTACCGTCTGAAATACCGTACTCCTGCCAACCGAACATCGCAGTGACCGCATCGCCCGGCTGCCAGTCGGGGTGTCGCGATTCGATCACCTCACCGACCGTCGCCCCGACCATTACCGCGTCGAGCGGCTGCGGCGGCGCGTACGACTTCGTGTCGTTCATTCGGCCGCGCATGTACGGGTCGAGCGAAAGATAGAAATTTCGCACCAACACCTGCCCTTCCCCGAGTTCCGGCAACTCGGGGGCGGCCAGGTGAAAGTTGTCCAGCGTGGCTTCGCCCTTGGGGCGCGAGACCAACAGAATCTGGCGATTGATCGTCATGGCATTCCCTCCGCATTAGCTGAATTAGCTGCGTAAAGTTGAGGTAGCTGCCTTCGCTACCCATTACACTTGCCTTGCCACACAGCGACCTCGTTGGACGCGCCACACCCGATGGTGTGCAGCCGCCAATCACCGGTCAGTCGCCGCGCGGGTCGTCAGGGCGTCGCTGCTCGCGGATATCGCGTCCGACCGCGAGACGACGCAAGTACTTGAAGGTCCCCATCGCCTTGGCTACGAGCTTGCCGTTGGCGTCGCGCACCTCGCCCTCGCAGTAGGCCATCGTCGTCGAGCGATGCAGCAGACGGCCAAACGCGCGCATCTCGCCGGTTCCGGGCTGCATGAAGCTCGTCTTCATCTCGATGGTCACCACGCCCGTTCCCTCCGGCGCTACGCTCCGGCATGCCGTGCTCAGCGCGACATCGAGCATCGCCATCGTCACGCCACCGTGCATGACCTCCCAGCTATTGAGATGCTGGGGCGCTAACGAGAGACGCAGTTCCGACTCTCCCCCTTCCGCACTCAGCAGCTCGATGCCGAGGTGATCGATAAAACCCGAACTGATCGTGATCGTGCTCATCGGCGACTCCGGCCACACTGGCCAATACAGTACAGCTTGTCCATCGCTATTTCTTCAACAAAGGACGCGGCACGTCATGCGCCGCGTCTGATATTTCATTCGGCACCCACCACTGGGTACCTGCCACCTACTCACGCGACACACCCGCTGCAGCCAACGATGCCCACGCACTCGCAAGCGATCCGTCAAGGTCGATCGCGCGGCACGCATGTTCGATGACGCAGACGTCGAAGCCCGCCGCCTTCGCATCAAGTGCGCTCCACGCCACGCAGAAATCTGTCGCCAGCCCGACGCAATGCACCCGTCTCACACCCTTGTCTCGCAGATATCCCGCCAGTCCGGTCGGCGTCTTGCGATCGGCTTCGAGAAACGCCGAATAACTATCGACATCGACTTGGTACCCCTTGCGCACTACCGCCTGCGCATGCGGAATATGCAGATCCGCGTGCAATGCAGCACCGGGCGTGTCCTGCACGCAGTGCGCTGGCCACAAGACCTGTTCGCCATACGGCAGGGCAATCGTCTCGAAGGGCTGACGTCCCGTGTGATTCTCGGCAAATGACACATGCCCTGCCGGGTGCCAGTCCTGCGTCAACACCACATGTGCGAATTTTCCCGCCAGGGCGTTAATCGCCGGCACCACTTCGTCACCACGGGGAACCGCCAACGCGCCACCGGGCATGAAATCGTTCTGCACGTCGATCACGAGCAATACTTCGTCCATCGGTTTCATTGCCTTGCCCCTAATTTATTGCCGCGATATGGCCTGAAGATGTCGCCGGTCGCCACGTGCCTCGCTCCTCGGCCATACCACGCTCTCACACTCTCGCACCTTCGCACTTTCGCGCCTGCATCGCTCATCCGTTGAAACGCTTGTCAGCCTCCACCAGCTCGACGAGCCGTGCAGCCGGCGTCCAGTCCTCGCCATGCTCGCCCTGCTCGAACTCACGCACTCGCGCGAGCACCTTGTCGAGCCCGACGGTGTCGGCGTAGAGCATCGGCCCACCGCGCCACAGCGGGAAGCCGTAGCCATTCAAATACACCATATCGATATCGGACGCGCGCGCGGCCGTTCCATCGGCCAGCACCTTCGCCCCCTCGTTCACTAGCGCATAGACAAGGCGGTCGACGATTTCGTCGTCCGAAAACGTGCGCGGCGCAATGTTGTTCGTCTTGCGATAGTCGTCGAGCATCTGTGCGACTTTGGCCGACTCGCGAGGCGTGCGGTCGCCCTCGGCGTAGTCGTACCAATCGGCATGCGTCTTCTGACCATAGCGCCCAGCTTCACACAGCACGTCGGCGATCTTGGGATACACGATGCCGGGGTGTTCGGTATGACGACGTTTGCGGATCGCCCAACTGACATCGTTGCCCGCCAGATCGCTCGTGCGGAACGGCCCCATCGCGAAACCAAAGCGTTCGATGGCGGCATCCACCTGCGCGGGTGTAGCGCCCTGCTCGACCATCCACTGAGATTGCTTGAAATAGGGCTCCAGCATGCGATTGCCAATGAAACCGTCGCTTACGCGAGCGACGACGGCGAGCTTGCCAATTCGCTTGGCCAGTTTCATGACCGTCGCCAGCACGTCCTTGCCTGTGTGTGCACCGCGCACCACTTCAAGCAAACGCATCACGTTGGCGGGGCTGAAGAAATGCATGCCGATGACATCCTGCGCTCTCGACGTGGTCTCGGCCAGCGCATCGAGATCGAGTGTCGACGTGTTCGACGCCAGAATCGCACCGCTTTTCGCCACCTTGTCGAGTTCGCGGAACACGACCTGTTTGATGGCCATGTCCTCGAACACCGCTTCGATAATCAGATCGGCATCGCCCACTGCCTCAAAATCGGTGCTGCCATGAATGCGTGCCAACCGCTTCTCGGCCTCGTCGGCAGCGAGCTTGCCACGCGTGACCGCCCGAGCGTAGTTGCCTCGCATCGACTCGACACCGCGTGCCAGCGACGCTTCAGTCGTGTCGACCAACGTCACCGGGATGCCGGCGTTGGCAAACGTCATCGCTATGCCGCTCCCCATCGTGCCTGCACCGATGACCGCCACGCGCTCAATATTGCGCACTGGTGTATCGTCGGGCACGTCGGCAATCTTGGCCGCAGCGCGCTCGCCTAGGAACGCGTGACGCAGTGCCTTCGACTCCGGCGAACTGACGAGCGCGACAAAACACTCGCGCTCGAACTTCACCCCATCGTCGAACGGGCGTTGCAACGCTGCTTCAACCGCCGCCACGCATTTGTGCGGCGCGGGAAAATGAGGCTGCTCGCGCTGCACCTTCTCTCGTGCGGCGTCAATGGCCGTCTGGCCCGAGCCATCGGTATCCTCAATGGCAACATCACGCAGACGCGGCAGCGTGCCACCTTGTGAGGCCATGTCCTTGGCGAATGCAATGGCGCCGGCCAGAAGGTCGTCGTGGCTGCCTTCGATCAGCTTCGCGAAGAGCGTGCCGACAAGGGTTTCCGATTTCACCACGCGCCCTGAGACGACCAGGTCGAGTGCGCGTGCAACGCCAATCGCGCGCGGCAGACGCTGTGTGCCACCCGCGCCGGGCAGCAGGCCCAGCTTGACCTCGGGCAATGCAATCTGTGCGCCCGGCAACGCCACACGATAGTGGCAAGCGAGCGCCAATTCGAGACCGCCGCCCATCGCAACCGCGTGGACTGCCGCGACAACGGGTTTGGTGCAGGCATCGAGCGCCGCGATCACGTCGACCAGCAACGGGCTCTGTGTTGCCTTCGGCGTGTTGAACTCACGAATATCGGCGCCGCCGGAAAAGGCCTTGCCACCACCGATCAGCACGACGGCACGCACCTCAGCATCCGCCTGCGCATTGGCGAGTCCCTCGGCGATGCCCGCCCGCGTGGCATGCCCCAGGCCATTCACCGGGGGATTTTGCAGCGTGATGACGGCCACGCCGTCACGAACCTCATAAGCCGTGCTCATCGTTGTCTCTTTCCTTATATTGTCTGCGTCATTGGGGGCGCCGCGAGCGCGCTGGCTGCGGCAAGACGATCGTTCGATTCTAGCGCAGCGCTACACCTCGAGCCATTCACGGCGAATTGCAGGCGCGGCTGCCAGCGCATCGGGCGGCCCTTCGAAGACGAGGGTGCCGCGCCCCATCACCGCGACGCGCTGGGCGCAACTGAGCGCGAGCGACAACTTCTGCTCGATCAGCAGAATCGCAACGCCCGTCGCCCGCAACTCGGTCAGAATCCGGCCGATGCGGGCCACCACCCGGGGCGCGAGTCCTTCGGTCGGCTCGTCGACGATCAACAGGCCGGGGCCAGCCATCATGGCCCGGCACAGCGAAAGCAATTGTTGCTCTCCCCCAGACAGCGAAGCGGCGGGTGCGTCGCGGCGTGGCGCCAGTTCCTCAAAGCGCTCGAAAGCCTCGGCAAGCGTGAGTGTCCGGTCGACATCGGACGGTGGCTGCACGCCCCTTGCCTTTCTGGCTCGCAGCCCCAGCACGAGGTTCTGCGTGACGGTCAACGGCCCAAAAACATCCCGCGTTTCTGGCACGTAGCCAATGCCCAATCGAGCGATCTGATGCGGCGCCAGCGACATCAGGGATTGTCCGTGCCAGCGAATTTCGCCCTCGCGGGGCAACTGCCCCATGATCGCGCGCGCCAATGTGGAACGCCCGGCACCGTTGCGCCCGAGGACAGCCACGATCTCTCCCGGCGCAACGCGCATCGTCACACCATGCAGCACGCGACTCCCGCCGTAACCGGCCTTGACGTCGACCAACTCAAGCATCGCGGACCTCCCCGGCATAGGCACCGTCGAACGCATCCGCGTAGTCGCCCAGATACGCCGTACGCACATCGGGATGCGCCCGAATTCGCGTGGGGGTGTCACACGCAATGATCGCGCCGCGCGCCAATACAGCAATCCGGTCAGCCAGCGAAAAGACCACCTGCATGTCATGCTCGATCATCAGCAACGAGCGTCCCCGGCTGAGTTCCGCGATGAGCGCCACCATGCGGGCAGACTCCGACTGACTCATGCCTGCCGTCGGCTCATCGAGCAACATGACACCACCCGCCGACGCCGCACACAAGCCGACCTCAAGCACGCGTTGCTCCGCATAGCTCAGGGAGCCCGCCGGCACATCGCGCCGCGCCTCCAGCCCGAGGCGCGCCAGCCAAAGCTCGCTGCGCCGGGTCACGTCATCGAGTCCACGCATTCGCCGCCAGAACGTATACCGATGGCCGTCAGGCCAAAGCCCGGCGCAACGCAGATGGTCGATGACGCTCATTTGCCCGAACAACTGCGACGTCTGGAAACTACGCGAAAGGCCAAGCCGGCTGATGACGTGCGGCGCGCGGCCCGTCACATCACGCGCGTTCATCAGGACACGCCCCTCATCGGGGCGCGTGCGCCCCGTGATGACGTCGAACAACGTGCTTTTGCCGGCACCGTTGGGGCCGATGATCGCAAGCCGCTCACCGGGCGCAAGCGTGAGATCGACACCGCACAATACCTGCGTTCGCCCGAACGATTTGCGCACGCCTCGCACGCTGAGCGTCTGATCGGACGCGCGCGTGAGCTTCTCCGCTTGGCTCATCGCCGCTCCCCCATGGTGAGTCCCACACTGGCCGCCTTGCGCCGCAAACGGCGTCCTGCGAACGCAAGGATGGCAAGACCCACGATCGCGGCCACGGCCGCTACGCCCCATGCCAACGCCGCTGAACTGGCGCCAGAACCGTCCGTCGTCACCAACCCCGAATCACTCGCGAGACGCGCGCCGTAAGTCATTTCAATGATGGCGACCAGCGCGCCGCCGAACACCGCAAAACCAATACAGACCGCCGCGTAAGGCTTCCACAGCGCGCGCATCATGCCGCCCCGCCACGCACGCACATGGGCCGCGATCAATCCGGCGATGCCGCCCGGCGCGAATACCACGACGGCCAGAAACCCCAGCCCAAGATAGAGCTGCCACGCCCGCGTCAGTGTCGCCAGCACCACCGTCGCGAACACGCCGACGACGGCACCCAGCATCGGGCCTGCAAAATACGTCGTGCCGCCAAGCACCGTGAAAACGAGCACGATGCCCGAGCGCTCCAGACTGAAGGTGTCGGCACTGACGAGTTCAAAATTCAGTGCCCCCAGCGCGCCCGCCACCCCGGCAAAGGCCGCGGCAATGATCTGCATGCGGTAGCGCACCGACGCAGGTGCTTGCCCAAGGAAGGCCACACGCACGGCGTTATCGCGGACTGCGCGCGCCAGAAACCCGAGCGGCGTGCGCGTCACGCCGTACATCAATGCCGTGCAAACGAACAACCACACCGCCGCCAGTCCATAAACCTCGCGCTGCGTCGCAAACGTAACCCCGAACCACGCGGCCCCCAGTGTCCGGTCAGTTGGAATGCCGCGCTCACCGCCGAACCACTCGGGCAGCATCGCGGCCATCACCCACACAAACTCCGCCACGCCCAGCGTAATCATGGCGAATGTCATGCCTGCGCGACGCGTTGTGACATACCCCAGCGTGGCGCCCGCAGCACCACCGGCAATCGCGCCGGCGAACGGCACGAAGGCCATCGACACAGGCAGACCCTGAGCGCCAATGCGATTCATACACCATACGCCAGCGTAAGCACCGATGCCCGCATACGTCGCATGGCAAAAACTCAGTAACCCCGTTGAGCCGAGCAGAAGATTGAACGACAAGGCGAGGATCGCCGCAGTCCCCATCTGGGTCATCAGGGTAAGCGCGGTGTCTGACGGAAAGCACCAAGGCGCGAGGCCGAGGACGACAGCAAAGGCCGCCCACACGCCCGCCCGGCGGCGCCACGAGACCGGCATGGCCGCCGGCGAACTCACGATGATGTCGTCCATCATCCCTCCCGAACGCCGAAGAGCCCGCGCGGACGCCACAGCAGCACCGCCACCATCAGCAGATACGGCACCGCCGGCGCGAGCTGTGCAACGCTCAGTTGCGTGATCGGCGCGAGCGCTGCTCCAAGTGCACCCCATGCCCCCGTGACGCGCTCAGCGCCCGCAACACCTTGCGGCCACCATTGCGCGAGACTGGCATCGCTCGTCACCGCCCACGTCTGTAGCAAACCGATCAGCAGCGACGCGGCAAAGGCACCGCCCAGCGAACCGAGGCCGCCAACGACGACCACCACGAACACCACGCTGCCGACCGTCGCCGCCATGCCCGGCTCCGTCACCAGCACATTGCCACCCGCTGCCCCGGCGAGCGCTGCCAACGCCGCCCCACAAGCGAACACGCCCGTGTAAAGCGCGGGCACGTCATAACCCAGCGCCTGCGTCATCGCCGGTTGCGACAACGCAGCCTGCAAAATCAGCCCCGCCCGCGTTGCGCGAAAGGCGACCCACACCAGCAGGGCGATCGCACACGCGAGTCCCATCAGAAACAAACGGTACGCCGGCACAGCGATGCCGGCCACATGAAGGAGCACGCCTTCAAAGGCCGCGGGCACTCCGTAATCGACCGGCCCGCGTCCCCAGGCGAGTTGCACCAGTTCCACGACGACATACGCCAGCCCGAAGGTCGCAAGCAGTTCCGCCAGGGCGCCGCGCGAACGCAGTCGCCGCAACACACCACGCTCGAAGATGGCACCGGCGACGCCAACGATCAGCGGCGCGGCGATCAACGCTGGCCAGAAGCCGACTGCCGACGACAACGCGTAGGCAAAATACGCCCCCAGCATGTAGAAGCTGGCATGCGCGAAGTTCAGCACGCCCAGCATGCTGAAAATCAGCGTGAGGCCGCTCGACAACATGAACAGCAGCAAGCCATAGCTCACGCCATTCACAAGCACGACGCCCGCGGTGGCACTCAGCAGATGCACTGCGTCTCCTTCGGAAAGCCAACGAAAGACGCGGCAGAGACTGCCGCATCGGGGGAATTTCAGGCTCACATTATAGAGGGGACGTGCTACCGAAACGGCCTGGGATCGCCCGAAAAACGGCGTCAGTGCTGGATTTCAGGCGACATCCGCACGCCCGTTCAGATGTTTCTGAGCGCGTTCCCGGCGGATGCCGCTGCCCTGTCGGGCGGTGATGACCGAAAACCTAAGACGCCGCCTGATAGTCGCGGAATTTCTCGCGCAGTTTGAGCTTGAGCATCTTGCCCGTTGCTGTATGAGGAATCTCGTCGACGAACACTACGTCATCGGGTATCCACCATTTCACGACACGCCCTTCGTAGAACGCCAGCACGTCCTCGCGGGTCAGTGTCGAGCCGGGCTTGCGAACCACCACCAGCAGCGGTCGCTCCTCCCATTTCGCGTGGCGAATGGCAATGCACGCCGCTTCGTGGATCTCCGGATGGGCCATCGCGATATTCTCGACGTCAATGGAGCTGATCCACTCCCCGCCCGACTTGATCACGTCCTTGCTGCGATCCGTAATCTGCACATAGCCTTCCGGGTCGATCGTCGCAACATCCCCTGTCGGGAACCAGCCATCGATGAGCGGCGACGCCTCCGAGCCGAAATAGCGATCCAGCACCCAGGGTCCGCGCGCGTGCAAATCGCCGAACGCCTTGCCGTCCCACGGTAGCTCCTCGCCTTCCGGGCCGACGATCTTCAGGTCAACACCGTAAATCGCCGTCCCCTGCTTTTCGAGAATGTGCTGCTGGGCGTCTTCCGGCAGGTCGCGATGGTGTTTGCGCAAATGGCATAGCGTGCCGAGCGGCGACATCTCGCTCATGCCCCATGCGTGAATGACGCGCACCCCGTACTCTTTCTCGAACGTCTGCAGCATCGCCGGCGGACAGGCCGAGCCGCCGATCACCGTGCGTTTGAGCGTGGAGAAACGCGCCCCAATGGACTTCACGTGCGTGAGCAGCCCCAGCCAGACGGTAGGCACCCCGGCGGAAAACGTTACGCCCTCGGCTTCGAAAAGGTCGTACAGCGATTTACCGTCGAGATCCTTGCCCGGGAACACGAGCTTCGCGCCGACGAGCGCGCTCGAATATGGCAAGCCCCACGCGTTCACATGGAACATCGGCACCACGGGCAACACCGCATCGGCCGCCGACATGGCCATCGCGTCCGGCAGCGAGGCACCAAAAGCATGCAGCACCGTCGAGCGGTGGCTGTAGAGCACCCCTTTCGGGTTCCCCGTCGTACCCGACGTGTAGCAAAGACCCGATGCCGTGGCCTCATCCATCGACGGCCACGCAAAATTGCCGTCTTCGGCGGCGATCAGGTCTTCATAGCAAAGTAGCGGCAGGCTCGATGCCGGCAGGTGCGCACGATCGGTCATCGCGATCCAGCCTTGAACGCTCGGACACAGCGGCGCAATCGTCTCGATCAGCGACATGAAATTGATGTCGAACGCCACGAACCGATCTTCGGCGTGATTGACGATGTAGGCGATCTGCTCCGGAAACAGGCGCGGGTTGACCGTATGAACCACGCTGCCCATGCCCGAGATACCGTAATACAGCTCGAGATGGCGATAGCCGTTCCATGCCAGCGTGCCCACGCGCTCGCCGTCGCCCACGCCCAGCCGGCGCAACGCTTGCGCGAGCTGGCGGGCACGCAGCTCAGCGTCGCGCCAGGTGTAGCGGTGAATGTCGCCTTCAACGCGACGCGACACGATCTCGGTGTCGCCATGGTGACGCGCGGCATGCGTGAGCAGCGAGGAAATCAGAAGCGGCGCGGCCATCATCTGGCCGAGAAGCGGTGTTGCCATGCGTCGAATCTCCAGAAAAGTCGGAAAAACCGGAATTACGGGGATACGTCGGGAATCGCTTTCGGGCTTTCAGGCGTCAGGACCTGAGGCATTCGGGAATTCGTGCTTCGGGTGTTGGCACGTTTGATGCGTGCATTCACGGGCACCGCAGAGATTCATTCTTGACGCGCGCGCGCGCCGGGTCAACGCCCATCGCTTGTGCGGCGCAGCAGATACGCGGCAACGCCAGTGTACGCAACCTGGCAGCGCGCAACAGACACCTCAAGTAGAATGTTTGTTCACCATCAGGAACGTCCCCAATGCCGGCATCCGACCGTCCCGCCTCCGTTTCCGCCTCGCTCAAACCGTATGGGCCGCTGCCACTGGCGAACCGGTTTGCGACGCTCGGCCCCGACTTCTACACGCGCCTTGCCCCGCAGCCGTTGCCCGCGCCTTATCTGGTCGGCTTTTCGGCCGACGCAGCCCGCCTTCTCGGCTGGTCGCCTGAAGCGGCACGCGATCCGGAGTTTCTCGCCACCTTCGCCGGCAATACGCCGCTGCCTGGGGGCGATCCGCTCGCCAGTGTTTATTCGGGGCATCAGTTCGGCGTGTGGGCCGGTCAATTGGGCGACGGCCGGGCGTTGCTGCTCGGCGAGTCGGACGGCCCCGGCGGGCGCTGGGAAATCCAGCTCAAGGGTGGCGGCCTGACGCCCTATTCGCGCATGGGCGACGGACGCGCCGTGCTGCGCTCGTCGATCCGCGAATTCCTTGGATCGGAAGCGATGTTCCACCTCGGCGTGCCGACCACACGCGCCCTGTGCGTCGTTGGCTCCGATGCGCCGGTGCGTCGCGAAACCATCGAGACGGCAGCCGTCGTCACACGCCTGTCCCCGAGTTTCATCCGCTTCGGTCATTTCGAACACTTCTGGGCGGGCGACCAGTACGAAGCGCTGCGACAACTCGCAGACTTCACCATCGATCACCACTATCCGCACTGCCGCGACGAAGCCAATCCGTACCTCGCGCTGCTTAGCGCCGTGTGCGACGCGACCGCCGAAATGGTCGCGCATTGGCAGGCGGTTGGCTTCTGCCATGGCGTGATGAACACCGATAACATGTCGATCCTCGGGCTGACGATCGATTACGGCCCTTTCGGCTTTCTCGACGGCTTCAACGCGCATCACATCTGCAACCACTCCGACACGCAGGGACGCTACGCCTATCAGGCACAGCCGAACGTCGCGTATTGGAACCTGTTCTGTCTGGCGCAAGCCTTGCTGCCCTTGTTCGGCGAGGGCGAAGCGGCCATCGAACAAGCCCAGTCGGTACTGCCCGTGTTCAAGACCCGGTTCGCAGAGGAGATCGACCTGCGCATGCGCGCCAAGCTCGGGTTGCGGGAGTCGCACGCCGACGATGAAACGCTCATCAACCGTCTCTTCAAGCTGATGCACGAAGGCCGCGTCGACTTCACGCACCTGTTCCGCACGCTTGCCGTGCTCGAACTCGATAACCCGGCCGCCGATGCCCCGCTGCGTGACATGTTCATCGACCGTCCGGGGTTCGACGCCTGGGCGGAGGACTACCGCGCACGGCTGCGCTACGAAGCAAGCACCGACGCGAAGCGCGCTATCGCGATGCGCCTCGTCAACCCGAAGTACATCCTGCGCAATCATCTGGCCGAAATCGCGATCCGGCGTGCCGGCGAGAAGGACTTCTCGGAAGTCGACACGCTGCTGCACGTGCTGTCACGGCCCTACGACGAACAACCCGAATTCGAGCGCTACGCCGAGCTGCCGCCCGACTGGGCCGGGCAGCTCGAGGTCAGTTGCTCATCTTGATAGACGGCCGGGCTTCGGTGGACGGCGACGCGTTGCCACACATTGCGCACATTGCAAAAACAGCGTGTCACCCCCATCTGAGCCGGGTCTGACGATAGACGACGCGCGGCGGCAATTCCGGTGCCACCGCCCCTCAGGAGACTCTCATGAGCAAAGTAGAAAAGAATGACGCCGAATGGCGTGCCCAACTCGACGACGTCGAATATCAGGTCACGCGCCAGGCGGCCACCGAGCGCGCCTTCACCGGCCGTTACTGGGATCACTGGAAAGACGGTACGTATCGCTGCATCTGCTGCGGTGTGCCACTGTTTGAATCGACGCAGAAGTTCGATGCAGGCTGCGGCTGGCCGAGCTACTCCGCGCCGGTCGACAAGTCCGGTATCGACGAGATCAAGGATTACAGCCACGGCATGGTCCGTGTGGAAGTGCGCTGCCACAACTGCGACGCCCACCTCGGTCACGTGTTCGAAGACGGCCCGCAGCCGACCGGATTGCGTTATTGCATCAATTCGGCCTCGCTGAACTTCGAGGACAAGGAAGGCCAGCCCGACAAGCCCGTCGACGGCTGAGCGCGTTGCCACACCGGCGTCCTGCCGGTGAGCCGGGCCGTTATCCATTCGGTGTCACGAACATTTCAGGCAAATTCCCCTGAGCAAGTGTTCGGACACCGATCGCACGTCTGCTAAGCTGCCATTTCCTCAACAAAAAACAGGAAAACGTCGCTCATGCCTAGCAAAAATACTCGCTTGAAGCCGCTTCTCTGCGCGGCGGCATTTTTCGGCGTACTAAGCGCGGCGCCCGCCATCGCGCAGTACACGGGTCCCTCGGGCGGTGCAGCAACAACCGGCAGCGTGAACGTGCCGTCGATGGCATCCCATGTCTCGACCGTCGAGCAGGCACTCGTCGCCCCGGACGATGCCGTGGCCGTCATTGAGGGCTATATCGTCAACCGGCTCAAGCACGAGCAATACACGTTCCGTGACGACGCCGGCAAGACCATCGAAATCGATCTCGACGACAAGTACCTGCCGCCCGGCCGGCAAATCAACGACAAGACACGTGTTCGCATCACCGGCGAAGTCGACCGCCATCGCTTTCGCCCGAACGATATCGACGTGAAGCGCATCGAAATCCTGCAATAAGGCAACGTCCTGCCTGACAGGCTCGCGGTGTGGCGCCTTGCGCCGCTCCGCGCTTTCGGACATTCGCCACGTCCCTCGGCGGGCCTTTGAAATATAATGGGTGTTTGCTCCCCCCGGCGCCCTGTGCACGGGGCGTGTGCTCCCCCGAAGCCCCCAAGTCGAGACTTCATGAAATTCCTTTTCGACCTGTTACCGGTCATTCTGTTTTTCGTCGCCTTCAAGTTCGCAGGCATCTACGTCGCCACGGGCATCGCGATTGCGACGACGATTGCGCAAGTCATCTGGATGTGGCTGCGTCACCGTAAGGTCGAGCCCATGCAGTGGATAAGCCTGGCGATCATCGTCGTGTTCGGCGGTGCAACCATGCTGCTGCACGACGAAACGTTCATCAAATGGAAGCCCACGGCGCTGTACTGGCTCTTCGGGATCACGCTGTTTGTCGCTGAACTCGTCTTCGACAAGAATCTGATCCGCGCCATGATGGAAAAGCAGATGGCGTTGCCTGAGCAACTGTGGCGTGCCGTGAATTTCAGTTGGGCACTGTTCTTCCTCGTCATGGGCGTGCTCAATCTGGTCATCGCCTACCATTTCTCGACGGACACCTGGGTCGACTTCAAGCTCTTCGGCGGGATGGGCCTCATGGTGGTGTTCATCGTCGTGCAGAGCCTGTGGCTCGCGAAGTACATCAAGCAGGACGAATAACGTCCGTCAGGAAGCCACTGCCATGACCATGGAACAGCAAATCGAAGCGCGGCTCACCGCTGCGCTCGCCCCGCTCGAATTCGCGCTCGAGAACGACAGCGCACGTCACGCCGGCCACGCCGGCGCCGCCTCGGGCGGTCATTACAACCTCAGAATCGTATCTGCCGCGTTTACCGGCCGTAACCGCGTGGCGCGTCACCGCCTGGTGTATGATGCGCTTGCCGATTTGATGCAAAACGGCATTCACGCCCTCGCCATCGTTGCGCTCGCCCCCGGTGAAGCGTAACTCGCATGCGACGCGTCCCCCGTCGATTAACCTTGCCTTCGTCATTCGTTAGGAAAAACAGCATGGCATTGAAACTCGCCCGCACGGCTCTGGCGCTCGGCGCCGCCGTGTCGCTGACCGCCGTCTCCCTCCCCGCCCTCGCCCAGAATGTTGCCGTTGTGAACGGCACGCCGGTGCCTGTGGCACGTGCCGACGCCATGGTGCGCGAAATGGTCCGCCAGGGTCAGCCGAACTCGCCGCAACTGCAACAGCAGGTGCGCGAAGAGCTGGTCAAGCGTGAAGTGCTCGCACAGGCCGCCGTCAGCAAGGGAATCGCCACTCAGCCGGACGTCAAGGCACAGCTCAAGCTGGCCGAACAAGGCGTGCTGATCCGCGCCCTGATCGCCGACTTCCAGAAGACCTCGCCCGTGACCGACGCTGAAGTCCAAGCGCGTTACGACCAACTGAAGAAACAGTTCGGCGACAAGGAATATCACGCACGTCACATCCTGGTGCCGAGCGAAGATACGGCGAAGGAAATTATCGCGAAGCTCAAGGGCGGCGCGAAGTTCGCCGACCTCGCGAAGCAGTATTCCAAAGATCCGGGCTCGGCGCAGAACGGTGGTGACCTCGACTGGTCGCCGGCCAACGCCTACGTGCCCGAGTTTGCCGACGCACTGCAAAAGCTTCAGAAGGGCCAGTATTCGCAGACACCGGTCAAGACGCAGTTCGGCTACCACGTGATCGAACTGGACGACTCCCGCGACGCGCAAATCCCGCCGCTGTCGGACGTCAAGCCGCAACTCGTCCAGCAAATGCAGGAAGAGAAGCTGCAAGGCTTTATCGACGGCCTCGAGAAGAAGGCCAAGATTCAGTAAGCCTCACGCGCGACGCTGAAACAAAAATCCCGCCTTTCGGCGGGATTTTTTATTTCCGATGATGTTATTCCGCACGAGATACCGTGCGGAACATCGCCATCACATCATCACGCCACCCAGCGGCGGGCGTTGCGGAACATGCGCATCCACGGGCTGTCTTCGCCCCACTGCGTCGGTGCCCAGCTCATTTGCACGGTGCGGAATACACGCTCCGGGTGCGGCATCATCACCGTGAAGCGGCCATCGCCCGTCGTCACTGCGGTCAGGCCACGCGGCGATCCGTTCGGGTTGAACGGATACTGCTCGGTCGGCTGACCACGGTGGTCCACGAAACGCATCGCGGCGATCGCCTGATCGATGTTGCCTTGCTGACCGAAGTTAGCGAAGCCTTCACCGTGGGCAATCACGATCGGCAGTTGCGATCCGGCCATCTCCTTGAAGAACAGCGACGGCGAGTCGAGCACTTCCACCTGCGTGAGACGTGCCTCGTACTTCGACTGGTTGTACGTGAACTTCGGCCACGCAGCGGCACCCGGGATCAGGTTCGACAGGTTGCTCATCATCTGGCAACCGTTACACACGCCCAAGGCGAACGTGTCGGCACGGTTGAAGAAGCCCGCAAACTGCTCGGCCAACGCCGGATTGAACAGAATCGTCTTCGCCCAGCCCTCACCCGCACCCAGCGTGTCACCATACGAGAAGCCGCCGCAGGCGATGAAGCCCTTGAACGCTTCCAGCGTGTGACGGCCGGCGAGCAGATCGCTCATGTGCACGTCGTAGGCTTCGAAACCGGCCTTGTCCAGCACGTAGGCCATCTCCAGATGCGAGTTCACGCCCTGCTCGCGCAGCACAGCAATCTTCGGACGCGCCCCCGTCGCAATGAACGGTGCAGCAATGTCTTCGCTCGCGTCGAACGTCACCTTGGGCGAAAGGCCCGGGTCGCTCGTGTCGTTCAGGGCTTCGTATTCGGCATCGGCCGCGGCCGGGTTGTCGCGCAGACGCGCGATGCGCCAGCTCACTTCCGACCACACGCGTTGCAACTCGGCACGCGACGCGCCAAACACCTTCTTGGCATCACGATAGATTTCGATGACGTCATTCGTGTTCGGCTTGCCGATCACGTTCGTGCAGTTCGACAAACCTGCTTCACGCAGTGCTTGCAACACCGCATCGCGCTCGGATGCGCGCACCTGAATCACACCGCCGAGTTCTTCGGAGAAGAGCGCGCGCAGTGTCTTGTCCTCACGACGGCCCACCGTCTGCTTGGCCCAATCCTTGGCGTCGCCGTAGTCGGATTCGAAACCTTCGTCGAGCGTAAGCATATCGACATTGAGCGACACGCCGACGTGACCGGCAAAGGCCATTTCCGCCACGGTGGCAAACAGACCGCCGTCAGAACGATCGTGATAGGCGAGAAGCTTGCCGTCACGATTGAGCTTTTGAATGGCGTCGAAGAAACGTTGCAGGTCGGCCGGGTCGTCCAGATCCGGGGTCACGTCACCAATCTGTTGCGTGACCTGCGCGAGGATACTGCCGCCCAGACGATTCTTGCTGTGACCCAGATCGATGGCGATCAGCACCGTCTCACCGGCTTCGGCGACCGAGCGCAGTTGCGGCGTGAGATGACCGCGCACATCTTCGACCGGCGCAAAGGCGGACACGATCAGCGAGACCGGCGCGACCACATCCTTGCTGCGGCCAGCGTCTTCCCACTTGGTACGCATCGACAGTGAATCCTTGCCGACGGGAATCGACAAGCCCAGCGCCGGGCACAGTTCCATGCCGACGGCCTTGACCGTATCGAACAGCGCCGCGTCTTCACCCTCGGTGCCGCACGCCGCCATCCAGTTGGCCGACAGCTTGATCTGATCGAGCGACGCGATCGGCGCCGCTGCAATGTTGGTGATGGCTTCGCCCACGGCCATACGACCCGATGCCGGCGCGTCGATCACGGCCAGCGGCGTACGCTCGCCCATCGTCATGGCTTCGCCACGATAACCGGCGTAGTCCATCAGTGAGATGGCGCAATCGGCCACCGGCACCTGCCACGGGCCGACCATTTGGTCACGCGCCGTCAGGCCGCCCACAGTACGGTCGCCAATAGTGATGAGGAACGACTTGCTCGCGACCGTCGGGTGACGCAGCACGGCACGTGCCACTTCATCGAGCGACAGGCCCGTCACGTCGACCGGCGGCAGTTCCACCTTCACGTGCTTGACGTCACGGTGCATGCGCGGCGGCTTGCCGAGCAGCACGTCCATCGGCATGTCGACCGGATCCGGCGATTCCGGATGCATCGGATCGACCAGTTTCAGTTGACGCTCGTCCGTCGAGATGCCGATCACCGCCACCGGGCAACGCTCACGCTGGCAAACCGCCTGAAAAGCCGGGAAGCTGTCCGGTGCGATGGCCAGCACATAGCGCTCCTGCGCTTCGTTACTCCAGATTTCGGCCGGCGACATGCCCGACTCTTCGAGCTGAACCTGACGCAGATCGAAACGGGCGCCCTTGTCCGCGCCGTCGACCAGTTCCGGGAAGGCATTCGAGATACCGCCTGCGCCGACGTCGTGAATCGACAGGATCGGATTGGCTTCGCCCTGACGCCAGCACCAGTTGATGACTTCCTGCGCGCGACGCTCGATCTCCGGATTGCCACGTTGCACCGAGTCGAAGTCGAGTTCGGCCGTGTTCGTGCCGGTCGCCATCGAGCTGGCAGCGCCGCCGCCCATGCCGATGCGCATGCCCGGGCCGCCGATCTGGATGAGCAGCGTGCCGGCAGGCAAGTCGTGCTTGTGCGTGTGCTGGGCGGCGATGTTGCCCAAGCCGCCCGCGATCATGATCGGCTTGTGATAGCCGCGCACACGACCGCCCACATTCTGTTCGTAGGCACGGAAGTAGCCGCCGAGGTTCGGACGGCCGAATTCGTTGTTGAACGCGGCGCCGCCGAGCGGGCCGTCGATCATGATCTGCAACGGCGACGCGATGCGGTCCGGGCGACCATAGTCGGTGCCCGTGTCGTCGGGCTTGCGCAGCGACGGCGGCACGGCCACGTCGCGATCGTTCTCCCACGACTCGCGTGCATCCGGCAGCGACAGATTCGACACCGTGAAGCCCGTCAAGCCAGACTTCGGCGTGGAGCCACGGCCCGTCGCACCTTCGTCGCGGATCTCGCCACCGGCACCCGTCGACGCCCCCGGGAACGGTGAAATCGCCGTCGGGTGGTTATGCGTCTCGACCTTCATCAGCGTGTGCGTGAGTTCAACGCTGCGGCCATACTTGCCATCGGCGCCGCGCGGATACCAGCGCTCCACTTCGGCGCCTTCCATCACCGAAGCATTGTCCGAATACGCCACCACCGTACCCTGCGGGTGCAGTTGGTGCGTGTTCTTGATCATCTGGAACAGCGACTTGTCCTGCGGCTGACCATCGATGGTCCATTGCGCATTGAAAATCTTGTGACGGCAATGTTCGCTGTTGGCCTGCGCGAACATCATCAGTTCCACGTCGGTCGGATTGCGCTTCAGGGTCGTGAAGGCGTCGACCAGATATTCGATTTCGTCTTCGGCCAGCGCCAGACCGAGGTCACGGTTAGCGGCCTCCAATGCGCTGCGGCCTACGCCGATTACGTCGATCGTCTGCAGCGGCTTGGCCGGCAGTTCGATGAAGAGCGCCTCGGCATCGCTGCGCGTGGCCACGACCGTCTCGGTCATGCGGTCATGCAACACGCCGGCAACGCGCGCGAGCACGTCGGCGGGCAGCGACTTCTTGCCACCGAGTAGGCCCGACTTCACACCGATGGTGTACTCGACGGCGCGCTCGATACGGCGCACGTGATCGATACCGCAGTTGCGGGCAATGTCCGTCGCCTTGCTCGCCCACGGGGAAATCGTGCCCAGACGCGGAATCACCAGCAACTGGTCGCCTGCCGGCTCTTCGCGCACCGGCTCACCGTAAGTGAGCAGGCCGGCGACGCGGGCCACGTCTTCGCTCGAGAGCGGTTCGGCGCTGGCGACGAGATGCACGTAGCGGGCGTCGACACGTACGATCGAACTGTCGATGGCTTGCAGGGTCTGCAGAAGACGTTGCTGGCGGAATTCGGAAAGCGCCAAGGCGCCGGCGAAGCAGGCAATGTGAGTCATGGAAGGACGGAAGGCGAGGCGTTCAAAACGCGGGGGAACGACAAACCGGGATTATACCCTGCTTACCCCGGGTTATACCCGAGTGAGCGACAGGCATTATGGGTAGCCTCCCGCCCTGGGAGGGCGTCTCTCTGGTAACCTATGCGCCCCGTAATCAACACGGGCCGCGAATCCGGATTTCCGGTGGCGGCACGGCAAAGAACGACACTAACAAGCGAACGAACGGGCGTTCGCCACACACCAGACGGTTGGGAATGAAGGTCATCGTTATCGGCGGCGGGGTCATCGGCACGTGTACTGCCTACTATCTGGCCGCTGCGGGGCACACGGTCACGCTCGTCGAGCGCAACAGCACGGTTGCGCAAGAGAGCAGCTTCGGCAATGCGGGCGTCATCGCGCCGGGCTACGTCACGCCCTGGGCGGCCCCCGGCATGCCGCGCAAGCTGCTGGGCTACATGTTCAGCTCGGCCAGTCCGCTCATCTTCCGGCCAGGCCTGTCCGCCGGCACCTGGCGCTGGGCGGCCCGCTGGCTGCGTGAATGCAAGCTCGAACGCTACCGCGCCAATCGCGAGCGGATGCAGCGCATCGCCTTCTACAGCCAGCGCTGCCTGCATGAACTGCGCGAAACCCACGTCTTCGAGTACGAACACACGCAGGGCTACTTGCAACTGTTCCGCACCGAACGCGAAATCAAGATGAACGAGCCGGCGCGCGCGATGCTCACCGAGAACGAGGTGCCGCACCGCCTGCTCACCGCTGACGAGTGCCGCAAGCTCGAGCCCGCACTGTCGACCGATACCCCGCTTGCGGGCGGCCTGCATCTGCCACGCGACGAGACCGGCAACTGTCCGCTCTTCACCAAACGCCTCGCCCAGATCGCCCGGGAAATGGGCGTGACGCTCGCCACCGAGACGACCGTGCTGTCGGTGCACCCCAATGTAGGCCGCACCGGCGTCACCGTCGAGACAGCGAGCACCGTGCAGCCGGCCCAGCGCACCACGCTTGAGGCCGATGCCGTGGTGATCGCGGCGGGCGTGACAAGTACCGCGCTGCTGCGCCCACTTGGCATCGATCTGCCGCTCTGGCCGATCAAGGGATACTCGATCACTGTGCCGGTCAAGACCGAGCTGTTCAGCCCGCGCATTGCCGTGATGGATGAGTCGTACAAAACCGCCATCACCCCGCAAGGCAACCGTCTGCGCATTGCCGGAACGGCCGAACTGGGGGACACCGAACTGGTGCTGCGCGAACGTGCCATCGCCACGCTCTACAAAGTGGCGACGGACTGGTTCCCCGGCGCAGGCAAGTACCGTGAGGCGCGCGCCTGGGTCGGAGCACGCCCCATGCTTCCGGACGGCCCGCCCCTGCTCGGCGCGACGCATCTGCCGGGCATCTTCCTCAACGTTGGTCACGGTTCGACCGGCTGGGCGATGGCCTGCGGCTCCGGTCGCGTGCTGGCCGACGTTATCTCCGGACAAACGCCGGAAATCGATCTGAACGGACTGACGCTCGCGCGCTACGCGCACTAGTCGCCCCGCAGCCCTCCCACGACGAGGGCCGCCCTCCCCGGCCCTAGCACCGAAGTGCGCTCGCCTTCGTTGACCGGCAATCCCGGTGCGCCCGCCTTGTGGGAGATGACCGACACAGTATCGGGACTCACACGGGCAGGCAGAACGAAGCGATAACGGCATAATCTCCACACAAGCGCGCAACGTCCGGCCAACGCCCCGGGTGTTTCGCAGCGCGCGCGGCACTTGCTACCAGGAGCTTTGCCTGTCATGTCCGATTCCTCGCACGTCAACGTTCCTACCGCCCCTGTCAGCCAGAGCCCGCTGGCACGCCCCGCGGAACCGATTCAGGCCTCAACGGCGCCCCTTGCAGCGGCCTGCGCATCAGTAGCACTCGACTTGTATTTTCCCGGCACATTGCGCGACGTCGAGCAGGCGGCGGCCGCCAAACTTCCGCCGCACACACTGATGACTCGTGCCGGGACAGCCATCGCCGAATGGCTGTATGGGCGCTTGCCAGCGCTGGCGACCGCGGGTCGTCAACCGGTATTGCTGCTCGCCGGCCGCGGCAACAATGGGGGTGACGCCTACGTTGCCGCGCGAGCGCTACATCGGCGCGGCGTGCTCGTCGATGTGTGGCAACTCGCGCCGCCAACGGCTGACGATGCCCGTTGGGCACTCGCCGACGCCCTCGCCGCTGGCGTGCCGATTCGCGCCGTCCCGGACATCTGGCCTCAACCATCGTCTTACGCATGGATCGTGGATGGGCTGTTCGGCATCGGCCTTTCGCGTCCGCTCGAAGGCCCCGCCGCCGCGCTCGTCGACAACATCGCCTACGCGCACACCCAGGGCACCCCGGTGCTTGCCATCGACATTCCCAGCGGCCTGACGGCGGCCACCGGTGTCGTGGCGGGTTCCGTCATTCATGCTGACGTCACGATGGCAATGCTGGGTGCCACCCCGGGGCTATTCACTGGCGTCGGCCGTGACTTCGCCGGAGAGGTTCTGGTGGCCACGCTCGGCGCCGACGATGTGCTTGCGGCAACACGATCTGCATTGCCCGACGAGAGTGCCATTACGACGAGCGCACCTGCCGCATTTCTCGCGCATTTGCCGCAACGTCATCACGCGACTCACAAAGGAACTTACGGTGCGCTGGCAGTGCTCGGCGGCCATGAGGGCATGATCGGGGCCCCCCTGCTCAGCGCACGTACCGGTTTGATGACGGGTGCCGGACGCGTCTACGTGGGGTTCGTCGCGCACGACGCGCCTGCCTGGGACCCGGCGCATCCGGAACTGATGCTGCGTCACGCCGAAAATCTCGATCTCTCAACCATGCAAGCGGTATCCATCGGCCCAGGGCTCGGCACTTCTGCGGCGTCGGCGGCATGCCTGTCGCGTGCGCTCGCGCTCGACCATACGCCATTGGTCATCGATGCCGACGCACTCAACCTGCTCGCCGCCGAGCCGTCGCTTGCCGAACGCGTGCGCCGCCGTGCCGGGCCGACAGTATTGACGCCGCATCCGCTCGAAGCCGCACGTCTGGCAGGCTGCGACGTCGCCCGCATTCAATCGGATCGGCTCGCTTCCGCACGCGCGCTCGCGCAACATTTCGGCGCAACGGTCGTACTCAAGGGCTCAGGCAGCATCATTGATGACGGGACCCGCGCCTGGATCAACACGACAGGGAATGCCGGGCTAGCCACGGCCGGCACCGGCGATGTGCTCACTGGCGCCATCGGTGCGCTGCTGGCCCAGGGCATGCCGGCAACGCAGGCTGCTCTGGCCGCCGTCTGGCTACATGGCCGAGCCGCCGAGCGCTGCGAACGTGAGGGCGCCGGGCCAGCGGGCCTGACGGCATCGGAACTGCTGCCCGCGATACGCGCCGAACTGGCCGATCTGCTCAATGAGGTAACGCCTTCGACGCCATTCGCTCCACCACCGCGAGGAATACCTGCCGGTCCTGCCTGAAATGTCACGCCAAGTCGTCTTTCCACCGCGCCAGGCGCGCCGATCGCCTCATTTCAGCGCGATTGCACGACGACTCCCGTTATACTTCGCTTTATCGAAATGTTCATATCGCACATGCCGTATAAGCCATCCGCGCCCGCCGCTCGTCTGGATCAACTCCCCGCCTGGCGTACTCTGCTCACCCATCGCGACGAAATCGCCGCGCAGCATATGCGTGACTGGTTCGCCGGTGCTGGGGCCAACACACGCGTCGAACAATTCTCACTGCGTGCGGCCGGGGTGTATCTGGATTACTCGAAGAACCGTATTACCGAGAAGACTCGCACGCTGCTCACGCATCTCGCCCGCGAATGCGATCTACCCGCCAAACGCGATGCCATGTGGGCCGGCGAACATGTCAACGTCACCGAGGACCGCGCGGCGTTGCATATCGCTCTGCGCGCACCGAAGGGCATGGTCTTTCGCGACACCACCGGGGAAGTCAGCAGTGGGGTGTTCGAGACGCTCGCACGTATGCGCACGTTCAGTGAAAGCGTGCGTGACGGGCGCTGGGTCGGTGCGACCGGTAAAAACATCAAGCATCTGATCAACGTCGGCATCGGTGGCTCGGATCTGGGCCCGCGCATGGTATGTGACGCCTTGGCCGTCTACGGCCGGCCGGATCTGAGCGCGCACTTTATCGCCAACATCGATCCGACTGAACTGGCGCGTACGCTGCCTTTGCTCGACCCGGAAACGACGCTCGTAGTCGTTTGCTCGAAGACGTTCACCACGCTCGAAACCATGACCAACGCGCGCACGATTCGTGCGTGGTTCGTTGCGAACGGCATTCCGGAGAGTGAACTCGGCAAGCATTTCGTCGCAGTGTCGACGAACATCGAAGAAGCGACTCGCTTCGGCATTCGCCGTGAGAACGTATTCGAGTTCGGCGAATGGGTCGGCGGTCGCTACTCGCTCTGGTCGTCGATCGGGCTCATCATCATGCTGTATCTGGGGGCAGAGCATTTCGACGCGCTGCTCGCCGGAGCGCATGCGATGGACGAACATTTCCGCAGTGCGCCGCTTGAAGCCAACATGCCCGTGCTGCTTGGCCTGATCGGCATCTGGTATCGGAATTTCTTCGACGCCCAGACGCTCTCTATCGCGCCCTACACTGACGCCCTTCAGAAGCTTCCGCCGTATCTGCAGCAACTCGATATGGAAAGCAATGGCAAGTCGGTGCAGATCGACGGCACGCCTGTCGCATGGCAAACCGCACCGATCATCTGGGGTGAACCGGGCACGAATGGCCAGCACGCCTACTTCCAGATGCTGCATCAGGGCACCACACTCGTGCCGGTGGACTTCATTGCTGCACTTGAGCCGCAATACGACGCGCCGGTCTACCTCGACCACCACCGCAAGCTGCTCGCCAATTGCTTTGCACAAAGCGAAGCGTTGCTGCATGGCGGTTCGACGGCCACGCCCGAACAGGCCAATGGACCGTTGGGTGCCCAACGCCACTTCGATGGCAACCGGCCGAGCAACACGCTGGTGATCGACAAGCTGTCGCCTGAACGTCTGGGAGCGCTGATCGCGCTCTACGAACACAAGGTGTTCGTCCAGGCCTCCATCTGGAACATCAATCCGTTCGACCAATGGGGTGTTGAACTGGGCAAGACGCTGTGCCGTGCGATTGAGCCCGAACTCGCCGATCCGGCGTCGCTCAAGCCCGATGCACACGATGCCTCAACGACCTCCTTGATTCGCATGGCGGCCGAGGCGCTGAAAGCGAAAGGCTGAAGCTCAGGAAGGCCCTCTGCGCCGCCGCTGAACAGCGGCGGCAGCAACCATCGCCGGGGCATTCGCCCCGGTTTCATCAGACGGAAGCCCCGTCGACCAACCTTCCGCCCGCCAGTTGCACCGTCGCGTCGCAGCGTTGTGCGATCGCCAGGTCGTGCGTTACGAGCACCAGCGTCGCGCCGCTCGCCTCGTTGAGCGAGAACATCAGATCGATGACACGTTCACCCGTCGCCGTATCGAGACTGCCGGTCGGTTCATCGGCAAACAGCACAGACGGCGCGGTGACAAACGCACGCGCCAGCGCCACGCGCTGCTGCTCGCCGCCAGAGAGTTGCTTGGGATAATGCGTCAGCCGCGACCCCAATCCCACTTGCTCGAGCAATTTGACGGCACGATTGCGCACATCGCTTGTCTCACCCAACAATTCGAGCGGAAGCATCACGTTCTCGAGCGCGGTCAGATGCGGCATCAGTTGGAACGACTGGAAGACGAAACCGACAGCGCCCCGTCGCAATGCGGCCCGGCCCTCTTCGTCGAGTTCACCGAGTGACTTGCCCAGTAGGGTGATGGTGCCGTCGGTCGCCGTGTCGAGGCCAGCCATCAGGCCGAGCAGCGTCGACTTTCCCGACCCCGAAGCGCCGACGATAGCCACACTCTGGCCTTTCGCGACGGAAAAATCGATATCCTGCAAAATAACCAGCTCACCGGTGGCATCGCGCAACCGTTTGCCCAGGCCCCGCACCTCAATTACGTTTTCGGAAAACGACATGGCAAGAAGAGAGTTCTTGAAATTGGCCGCCTCAGCCCTCGTAGGCTGGTGCATGCTCTCAGGGACCGCGGCGAACGCGGCAAGTTCGGGCGCGCCGACGATTTTGGTCGTGGGCGACAGCCTTTCTGCGGAATATGGCATCGCGCGCGGCGCCGGCTGGGTCAATCTGATGCAGCAGACGATTACGCAAAGCGGCTTCGATTATAACGTCGTCAACGCAAGTATCAGTGGCGACACAACGAGCGGAGGACGCGCCCGCCTGGCACCGTTGCTTGAACGTTACCATCCCGCCGTCACGATCCTGGAACTGGGCGGCAACGATGCCCTGCGAGGCATTGCGCTGGACCTCACGCGCACCAACCTGCGCGAGATGATCGCTGCAGCACGCAAGGTCGGCAGTCGGGTGATCGTCGTGGGCATGCGCATTCCGCCGAACTACGGCCCCGACTACAGCGAACAGTTCTTCAACATGTTCTCTACCGTCGCCAAGCAGGAAAAGACGGGCTATGTGCCCTTCCTGCTGGCCGGCGTGATCGAGCACCCCGACTGGTTCCAGCAAGACCAGATTCATCCGCTTGCCAAAGCCCATCCGCAAATTCTGCAAAACGTCTGGCCGACGGTGAAACCATTGCTCAAGCCAGCGGGCAAACCCACCGCGAAAGCGACGGACTCCCGGACGTCAAAGTCCGGCGCATAAAAAAACGCGGCCGATTGGCCGCGTTTTCTTTTCATGATCGACGTGTCGGTGCCCCGATCAGGAGCCTGCCTTCGTCACGTCGTTGAGCACCTTCACCTTGGAGCGTGCGCGCAGATCACCCAGCCACGCATTCCACTCGGCCTGAGCGGCCAATTGGTTGAGCTGCTGTGCTTCCGCGGCGAGTCGCTGCGCGTCCTGCTCGGTCGACTGCGTCACCTTGCTGATGCGATACACCGCATAGCCCTGACCTTCGCCCAACGCGACACCGACATACGCCGGCAACTTGGCCGTATCAGCCCCGAAGATCGCGGTGAGTGCCGTGGCCGGCAGCTTGCCCGGGTTATCGCGCGAAACGGTCTGCGCGGCACCGAAGGCTGCATCGCCGCCCTTCTTCAGCGCATCGAGCTTGGCCTCACCGGCCTTCTTCGCTTCCTGATCCGCCAGATCGGCAACCGCCTTCTCTTTGACTTGCGCTTCGATCTGCGCAAGCGGCGGCGTAGCGGCCGGATGGTAATTCACCACATGCGCGGACACCAGCACGCCCTGACCGACGTCCACCGCTTCGGTGTTGCGCTTGTTCTTGAGCGATTCGTCACCGAACACGGCCTTGAGCAATTTCTCGTTGCCCAGCGGGCTCTGCGCTTGCGACGGGTCCGGCGTACGCGTGACCTTAGCGGAGAGCACCTTCAGATTCAGCTTGTCAGCCACCGGTTGCAAGCTGTCCGGCTGCTCGTACACGGCGTTGGTGAACTGATCGGCCAGCTTGGCATATGCCTTCGCCGATTCCTGCTGGCGATACTGATCGGCCAGTTGTCCCTTCACGTCATCGAACGACTTCGTCTGCGACGGTTTGATACCGGTCAGCTTGATGATGTGATAACCGAAATCGCTCTTCACAACGTCGCTCACGTCACCGTTAGCCTTGAGCGCGAACGTAGCGTCGGCAAACGGCTTGACCATCGCGTCGCGCGTGAAGAAGCCCAGATCGCCACCGTTTGCCTTCGAGCCCGGATCTTCCGAGTTCTCGCTGGCCAGCTTCGCGAAATCGTTGGGGTTCTTCTTCAACTGATCGAGCAGAGCGTCAGCCTTGGCCTTCGCCTTGGCGTGATCGGCGGGCGATGCATCCGCCGGCGATGCGATCAGGATGTGCGATGCACGACGCTCTTCCGGCGTCGTGTACTGCTTCAGATTGTCGTTGTACATCTTGCGCAGCACGTCGTCGCTCGGGGCCGCCTGTGCCGATGCCGGCATGGCCTTCGGGTCGAGCACCACGTACTGGATCTCGGCCGACTCCGGCGTCTGGAAAGCTGCCTTGTGCGCGTCGTAATAAGCCTGGATCTGCTGCTGCGTCGGCACGACCTTGCCGGTGAAGTCCGACACCGGGAAGTTCAGCACCGAGACATCACGTTGCTGAGCACGCAGTTGAGCAAAGCGATCGAGCACGGCCTTCGGCAGCATCGCGCTCGCCTGCACACTGGCCGGCAACTGGTTCGATGCCAGCTCGAAACGGATTTGCGCTTCGAGTCGCTGCGGCGTGAGGTTCTGCGCGGACAGCAGTTGCTCGTACTTGGCCTGATCGATCGAGCCGTCCGGACGGCGCAGTTGCGCAATCGCCGGAATGGCGAGCAATGCTTCGCGCACCTGGGCGTCGGTCACCGACAGATTCTTCTTGAGGGTTTCCTGCGTGAGCAGTTTTTGCTGGATCAGGTTATCGAGCACAGCACCGCGCATTTCCGGGGTGTTGATCTGGCTCGCATCGACTGCGCCACCAAACATTTGCTGCATGCGTTCGGTTTGCGCGCGAAGCACGCTGTCGTACTCCTGACGTGTCACGGTCTGATCGCCGACCTTGGCGATCGTGCTGGCATCCGCGGCGTACTCTTGCAAGCCATGAACGCCAAAGACCACGAATGACGGGACGATCAGCACCGTCAGGAAGATGAGGACCAAGCGTTGATGACGGCGAATGAAGTCGAACATGCGAAATCGGAAGAGTCGTCTAGAGCGTCTTAGGACGTCATATGGCAAAAAAGGCGAACCGAAGTTCGCCTTTTCACAATTTGGCGGAGCGGACGGGGCTCGAACCCGCGACCCCCGGCGTGACAGGCCGGTATTCTAACCAACTGAACTACCGCTCCCCAAGATCTGGAACTGGTGGGTGCTGAGGGGCTCGAACCCCCGACCTACGCCTTGTAAGGGCGCCGCTCTACCAACTGAGCTAAGCACCCGTTCCCGATTCAAGTGTTGTTCTTGCTGCTGTTCCCTGCCGAAGCAGGAAAGCTCGTTAGTTTAACGTATCTTTCAAACCTTTGCCAGGGCGAAATTTCGGAACCTTCGCTGCCTTGATCTTGATCGCGTCACCCGTGCGCGGATTACGACCCGTGCGCGGCGCTCGCTTGGCGACGTGGAACGTGCCGAAGCCGACCAGCGTCACGTCCTCACCCTTCTTCAGCGCTTTCTTTACTGCACCCACCAATGCATCAAGTGCTCGACCGGCAGCCGCTTTCGAGATGTCTGCCTCACCCGCGATATGATCGATCAGTTCCGTCTTATTCACTGTAACCCCCTTGCAAGGATAGTAGGCGATTGAGCCGCGGAGGCGCTCTGTACGCGCCTTAACATTGATCTGCGAGGTCCGCTGGCTTTGCCATTAGACAAGCCGCAAACCCTGATGTCAAGCCGTTTTGCGCCCTTTTGGCAGCATAGGAAGCACTCCTGAATCTGCGCATTCCGGTCGCTATTTTCGAGCACTTTGCACAAATAAAAAAAGCCCGGGGAAAACCCCGAGCTTTTTGCCCATTTTCGATCTGGCGAACGGCGACGCGAACGTCGTCGAGCGCCAGCGAAAAGTGACTGTCAGTGCTTGATGACGTCCTGCTTGCCGCTTGCATCCGCATTCGGCGTGACAGGTGCCGCCTTCGCCTCTTCTTCCGGCAGCGGCACAGGTGCATGCTCCAGCGCCAGCTCAAGCACCTTGTCGATCCAGCGCACCGGCATAATCTCCAGCGCGTTCTTGACCGTGTCGGGAATCTCTGCGAGATCCTTTACGTTCTCTTCCGGAATCAACACGAGCTTGATGCCGCCGCGGTGAGCTGCGAGCAACTTCTCCTTGAGACCACCGATCGGCAGCACTTCGCCGCGCAGCGTGATCTCACCCGTCATCGCCACATCCGCACGCACCGGAATGCCGGTGAGCACCGAGACAAGCGCCGTCGTCATCGCGATACCGGCAGACGGACCGTCCTTCGGCGTCGCACCTTCCGGCACGTGGATGTGAATATCCCGCTTCTCGAACTGCTCGTCCGTCACACCCAGACGACGCGCACGCGAGCGCACCACTGAACGTGCCGCTTCGACCGACTCCTTCATCACGTCGCCGAGCGAGCCCGTGCGAATGATATTGCCCTTACCCGGCATCACCGCAGCTTCGATGGTCAGCAGATCGCCGCCCACTTCCGTCCACGCCAGACCCGTGACCTGGCCGATCTGGTTTTCCTTCATCGCCAGGCCGAAGTCGAACTTGCGCACACCCAGGAAGTTGTCGAGGTTGCTCGCATCGACCTTGATCGACGTGCCATCGACTTTCTTGAGCAACAGCATCTTCACGACCTTGCGGCAGATCTTCGAGATCTCGCGCTCGAGCGAACGCACACCAGCTTCGCGCGTGTAGTAGCGGATGATGTCGCGAATCGCGGCTTCCGTCAGATCGATCTCGCCTTCCTTCAACCCGTTGTTCTTCTTCTGCTTCGGCAGCAGATAACGCTGGGCGATGTTGACCTTCTCGTCTTCCGTGTAGCCCGACAGACGAATCACTTCCATACGGTCGAGCAACGGCGCCGGAATGTTCAGCGAGTTCGAGGTAGCCACGAACATCACATCCGACAGATCGAAGTCGACTTCGACGTAGTGATCCGAGAACGTGTGGTTCTGCTCCGGATCGAGCACTTCAAGCAGCGCCGAACTCGGATCGCCACGGAAGTCCATCCCCATCTTGTCCACTTCGTCGAGCAGGAACAACGGATTGCGCACAGCGACCTTAGACAGGCTCTGCAGGATCTTGCCCGGCATCGACCCGATGTAGGTGCGACGGTGACCGCGAATCTCGGCCTCGTCACGCACGCCGCCCAACGCCATACGAACGAACTTGCGGTTCGTCGCACGCGCGATCGATTGACCGAGCGAGGTCTTGCCCACGCCGGGGGGGCCGACCAGACACAGGATCGGCGCCTTGACCTTGTCCACGCGTTGTTGCACGGCAAGATACTCAAGGATGCGTTCCTTGACCTTCTCAAGACCGAAGTGGTCCTCGTCGAGCACCTTCTCGGCGTTCGACAGATCGTTGTTCACCTTGCTCTTCTTGCGCCACGGCAGGCCGACGAGCGTGTCGATGTAGTTGCGCACGACCGTCGCTTCGGCCGACATCGGCGACATCAGCTTGAGCTTTTTGAGTTCGGCGTCGGCCTTCTTCTTGGCTTCCTTGGGCAGGTGCGCGGCCTTGATGCGCTTCTCGAGTTCCTCGAGATCGGCGCCTTCTTCGCCTTCGCCCAGTTCCTTCTGGATGGCCTTGACCTGTTCGTTCAGGTAATACTCGCGCTGGCTCTTTTCCATCTGGCGCTTCACGCGGCCACGGATGCGCTTTTCCACCTGAAGAATATCGATCTCGCTCTCGAGCTGCGCAAGCAGATGCTCAAGACGTTCGATGACCGGGAACATCTCCAGAATCTTCTGCTTCTGCTCGAGCTTGAGCGGCAGATGAGCGGCGATGGTATCCGCCAGACGACCCGCCTCATCGATACCCGACAGCGACGTCAGGATCTCCGGCGGAATCTTCTTGTTGAGCTTCACGTACTGGTCGAACTGCGCGACGATCGCACGACGCAGGGCCTCGGATTCCGGCGAGTTGCCGTCATCCGGCTCGAGCGGCATGACTTCCGACGTGAACTGGGTTTCTTCTTCGTCCACACTCAGGGTGCGGGCGCGTTGAATCCCCTCGACCAGCACCTTGACGGTGCCATCGGGCAGTTTGAGCATCTGCAGGATGTTGGCCACGCAGCCGATCTCGTAGAGATCCTTGGACGTGGGCTCATCCTTGGCCGCGGCTTTCTGCGCGACCAGCATGATGTGCTTGCCGCCTTCCATGGCGGTTTCAAGCGCTTTAATCGATTTGGGACGCCCCACGAAGAGGGGAATCACCATGTGCGGAAACACGACCACGTCGCGCAAAGGCAACAGGGGCAGTTGAATCGCTTCGGGCGGGAGGATTTGGGTGCCTGACATCTCGTTCCCCATATTTAACGATACCGTTGTGTTCCAGCTAATTGAGGCCGCCGGCGAGAATTACAAGAGGGAGGAAAAGCCCTTTCGCCGACAAGGTGCACCACTCGGGGTTTCATTGCCCGTGGCACTAGTATGAAGGAAAAAAAGCCGTCCATGTTTCCATGAACGGCTTCGGGTATCGCTGCGTTGACCGTTCAATTAGAGCCGGCAACCTTGGGCGACTCCTGATAGATCAAAAGCGGTTTTCCGTCGCCACTGATCGCGTTCTCATCCAGGATCACCTTGGTGACGCCCTTGAGCGACGGCAGCTCGTACATGACTTCCAGCAGCGCCTGCTCGATGATCGAACGCAGGCCACGCGCGCCAGTCTTGCGCTTGATGGCTTTGCGCGCCACCGCATGCAGCGCCGCCGGACGGATTTCCAGCTCCACACCTTCCATCAGGAACAGACGCTGATACTGCTTGACCAGCGCGTTCTTCGGTTCGATGAGAATGGTTACCAGCACGTCTTCATCAAGCTTACCCAACGTGGCAACCACCGGCAGACGGCCGATCAGCTCCGGAATCAGGCCGAACTTGATCAGATCTTCCGGCTCGACGTCACGCAGCAGTTCGCCCGCGTCACGCTCTTCGCCCGTCTTGACCGTCGCACCAAAGCCGATACCCGTCTTTTCGGTACGGTTGATGATGATCTTCTCGAGACCATCGAACGCGCCACCGCAGATGAACAGGATGTTCGTCGTGTCGACCTGGATGAAATCCTGGTTCGGATGCTTGCGGCCACCTTGCGGCGGCACCGACGCCATCGTGCCTTCGACCAGCTTGAGCAGCGCCTGCTGCACGCCTTCGCCCGACACATCGCGCGTAATCGACGGATTGTCCGACTTGCGGCTGATCTTGTCGATTTCGTCGATGTAGACAATGCCCTTCTGCGCCTGCTCGATCTCGTAGTTGCAGTTCTGCAGCAGCTTCTGGATGATGTTTTCGACGTCTTCACCCACATAACCGGCTTCGGTCAGCGTGGTGGCATCGGCAATCACGAAGGGCACGTTGAGCAGACGTGCGAGCGTCTGCGCGAGCAGCGTCTTGCCCGAGCCGGTCGGCCCGATCAGCAGGATGTTGCTCTTGGACAGTTCGACCTCGTCGCGCTTGTCGCCGAGGTGTTTCAATCGTTTGTAATGGTTATAGACCGCGACTGCCAGAATCTTCTTGGCACGGTCCTGACCGATCACGTATTGATCGAGACTCTCGCGAATTTCCTGCGGCGACGGCAGATCGGACTTGCCGCCGCTGCCGCTCTCGTCTTCGGCCGCTGCGGCCTCGTCACGAATAATCTCGTTGCACAGATCAATGCACTCGTCGCAGATGAACACTGACGGACCTGCGATGAGCTTCTTGACCTCGTGCTGACTCTTTCCGCAGAACGAGCAGTAGAGCAGCTTTTCGCCGTTGGAAGTGCTTTTTTTATCCACCATATCTGTGTCAGCCTGCTAGCAATTTGCGCCCCGGTCGTCCCCCGTCGGGGGCGGCAAACGCGGCATACGTGAATCCCATTGTAACGCCATGCCGCGCGAGCGTGTGGCCCACCCGCGACAGCCTTAAATTCCCTTTTACGACAAAGACTTGGCGCGATCATCAGGTCTTTTGAAACGAAAACACCCGATGTCGCGCCAGCCTTTAAGCCGTCAGGCGCCCCGAATTCGAGACCGAATCAGGGACGCTTTTCGAGCACGCGATCGATCAACCCGTACTCAACGGCATCGGCCGCCGACTTGAAGTTGTCGCGATCGGTGTCGCGCGCAATGACCTCGAGCGACTGGCCGGTGTTGTCGGCGAGCAGACGGTTCAACCGGTCCTTGAGCAACAGGATTTCCCGCGCGTGGATCTCGATGTCCGACGCCTGACCACGGGCGCCGCCCAGCGGTTGGTGAATCATGATGCGCGCGTTCGGCAGAGCGAAACGCTTGCCCTTCTCGCCAGCGGCGAGCAGGAAGGCGCCCATGCTCGCAGCCATGCCCAGGCACAGCGTCGAGACCGGCGGCTTGACGAACTTCATCGTGTCGTAAATCGCCAGGCCCGCCGAGACGGAACCACCCGGCGAGTTGATGTACATCGAGATTTCCTTGTCCGGATTTTCACTCTCGAGGAACAGCAACTGGGCGACGACGAGGTTGGCGCTCTGGTCGTTGACCTCGCCCACCAGGAAAATGATGCGCTCCTTGAGGAGTCGCGAGTAGATATCGTAAGCGCGCTCGCCACGACCACTTTGCTCGACGACCATCGGCACGAGGCCAAGGCCTTGCGTCTCGAGGGCGGAGTTGTGTGTCTGGGAGGCGAGTTGGGCGAGCAATTCGGAACGGGTAATCATATCGGTTCGACCCTTCTATCGAGATGGTTTTGCGCGCCGCAGGGAGGAGGCCCGGAGGCCATTTGGAAAAGAACCGCCACGGCCTTGCGGCCGCGGCGGTTCAGTCGGTCTGTCGCGTTCGATCAGGACTGCGTGTTGCCAGCCAGTTCTTCGAAGCTAACTTGCTTGTCGGTCACCTTGGCCTTACCCAGGACGAACTCGACAACGTTGTTCTCGACGACGAAACCTTCCATTTCCGCCATGCGCTGCTGATCGCCATAGTACCAGCGGACGACTTCTTGCGGGTCTTCGTAGCTCTTCGCGAATTCTTCGACTTCAGCCTTGATCTGCTCCGGCTTGGCTTGCAGATCGTTCTGCTTGACCAGCTCAGCCAGAATCAGGCCCAGCTTGACGCGACGCTCGGCTTGTTCCTTGAACATTTCAGCCGGGATCGGCACGTTGCCGGCGTTCGGCACGCCGCGCTGTGCGAGGTCCTGACGGGCCATCGCCACCAGACGCTCTTGATCCTGAGCGATCAGCGCGTTCGGCACGTCCAGCTCTGCCACGGAGATCAGTGCGTTCATCACTTGATCCTTGAGCAGGGCCTGCGTACGACGCTTTACTTCGCGCGACAGGTTTTCCTTGATGTCAGCGCGCATCTTTTCGATGCTGCCGTCAGCGATGCCGAGCGACTTGGCGAACTCGGCGTCGACTTCCGGCAGGTGCGCCCACTCGACCTTCTTCAGCGTGACAGTGAACGTGGCAGTCTTACCGGCCACTTCCTTGCCGTGGTATTCGTCCGGGAACTTGAGTTCGAATTCCTTCGACTCGCCGACCTTCAGGCCCAACGTTGCCTTTTCGAATTCCGGCAGCATGCGGCCTTCGCCCAGCACGAAGACGAAGTCTTCGGCGCTACCGCCAGCAAACACTTCACCGTCGATCTTGCCAACGAAGTCGACCGTCACGCGGTCGCCGTCCTTGGCTTCCACCGTGCCACCGTCGCCATGGGCGCCGGCTTCGCCGCGCACGTGGTAGTGCACGCGTTGCTTGCGGAGAATGTCAATGGTGCGATCGATCTCGGCTTCCGAGACGTCGGTCGTGGTGCGGCTGACTTCCGCGGTGGCCAGATCACCGATCTTGACTTCCGGGTAGATTTCGAACGTGGCGTCGAACGCGTATTCGGTGTCGGCAGCGTCGGCCTTCGGCGCGAAGTGCGGCTGACCGGCCACGCGCAGATCCTGTTCCTTGCTGATTTCGAAGAATTGCTGGCCAACCTTGTCGCTCACGACTTCGGCTTCGACCTGACCACCGTATTGCTGGGTGACCATCTTCAGGGGCACCTTGCCCGGACGGAAGCCCGGCATACGAACCGTCTTCGACAGCTTCTGGATGCGTGCGGCAACTTCTTTTTCGACGTCCTGCTTGGGCAGGGCGATGGTAAAGCGACGCTCGAGCTTGCCGAGGTTTTCAACAGCGATAGTCATGAGGATATTCGTCCATCCAGAGGGTCGTTCTGTGTTGCGGCGAGGGAATGCCACAAGCGGACCCAGTCAGTTAATCAACCTTGGGCCGGACCCGACGTTGCCACGTCGGCTTCCCTCCGCCCCCGACAAATCGGGGTAGCCCCAAAACGGTTTTGCACATAAAGCGGGACATTTTAGCAAACTATTGTCCCGCCTCCAGACTTTCCAGCCGGAAATCAGGGAAATCGGGCCATTTCGCCTCCACTTCACCTTCACATCCCACTACAACTCCCTTGCCGTCCCTTCCCCTGCCTTACCGGCGGCGTCCACCGCGTCAGGCACGTCTTCATTGGCCGGGACCACGCATTAGAGGGTGACATCCACAAAAAGATCTTGGGAGACGAGCATTGACGCCCTAGGATTCAATCGAACGTTTGAATGAAACATCAGTTCATTGAGATGACGCGGCGTTATGCTGCGTCTCACTGGAGGTTCGTCGTGAGCCCACGCCTATCGGCCGGTCGACAAGCTGGCGATACCAAGCTGCGCATCCTGGATGCCGCAGAAGATCTATTCATCGACTACGGCTACGAAGCCATGTCGTTGCGCCAGATTACCTCGCGCGCCGAGGTCAATCTGGCCGCCGTCAACTACCACTTCGGAAGCAAGGAAACTCTGCTTCAGGCCATGCTCTCGCGCCGGCTCGACCGGCTCAACGAGGAACGTCTGGCATTGCTGACTCGTGCCGAAGCCGTCTGGTCAACGCCGCAGCTAACGTGCGAACACGTGCTCGGGGCGATGTTCATCCCTGCCCTGGCCATTTCTCATCATCGCGATATCGGCGGTCCGGCGTTCCTGCGCCTGCTCGGGCGGGTCTATGCCGATCCGTCGCCGTTCATCCGCGACTATCTGCAGCAGCACTACGCCCCGGTATTCGAGCGCTTCTTCGAAGCCTTCGCCCGCGCGCTGCCCGAGTTGCCGCGTCAGGAACTCGGTTGGCGTCTGCACTTCGCCTTGCAAGCGCTATCCGGCGTGCTGGCGAGTGGTGACACCTCGCGCCTGATCGACACCTTCGCGCAGGGACAAGCGATGGGCGACCTGCAAGTCGTCGCACGACTCACCGCGCTCATGGTCGCAGCGCTCAAAGCGCCGATGCCCGGTGAGGAGCAACTGGCGAGCTTCGCGGCCGTCTTCGCACTCGCGAAAGACGCCAACGTCACACCGCCGCGCGAGGCAGGGCATGGGGGGGAGCCTCTCAGTCCGGCATCGCCAGACGTTAGCGGCGGCCCAGCGTCGAGCGATAGCGACCACGCGTTTGCCAGCGCTTGACAGCAGACCCGCGCGACAAGCCAAACAGGCACACCAAAGGGATCGTCGCAGCGCATGACAGCAACGCTGCGGCAACCCCAACGCTTTTTGTCGATCGCAGTCGCAATTCGCCGCATCCCTTGAACTCCGGGTGCACCCACCGCACCAACCTGCAGCCGAACGATCCAACAATAATGCCGTCGCCGGTTTGCACTGCGCGCAATGCCAGGCATACCGGCAGATGACACGAAGACAACAGCCCCCACGCTAGCCGCTTACCGGGCATGGCATCTACGCCACCCCGGGCATGACGTGCATCACTTGCCGTGAAGCTGAACCGAAAGGGAGGAGAAAATGATGGTCGTATGGATTCTTGCGTTTATCGTGGGCCTGACCGCCCTGTTTTTCTATCGCGCCCATGCCTGGCAATGGCTCATCGCCACCGTGTTATGGGTCGGCGCAGGCGCCGTGACAGGGCTGATCGGGACGGTCGCGACCGTCGTACTCACCCTTATTTTCATCTTGCCCGCCGTGATCCTGAGCATTGGCCCGTTGCGCCGGGCATGGGTCACTGCCCCCATGCTGGCGAAATTCCGCACGATCATGCCCGAGATGTCGGAGACGGAAAAAGACGCCATTGAAGCCGGCACCGTCTGGTGGGATGCCGACCTGTTCTCCGGCCGCCCCGACTGGCAGAAATTCATGGCGATGCCCGCGCCCACGCTTTCCGCCGAAGAGCAGGCGTTCATGGAGCACGAGGTCGAGCACCTTTGCGACCTGTCCAACGACTGGGAGAGCACGCAGGTCTGGCAAGACCTGCCGCCCAAAGCCTGGCAATACGCGAAGGACGCCGGCTTTCTCGGGATGATCATTCCCAAGCGCTACGGCGGCCTCGAATTCTCCGCCTACGCGCACTCGCAAGTGGTAATGAAGCTGGCTTCGCGTTGTTCGGCCGCCGCCGTGTCGGTCATGGTGCCGAACTCGCTCGGGCCAGCAGAGCTGCTGCTGCACTACGGCACCGAAGCGCAAAAGAACTACTACCTGCCGCGTCTTGCAAAAGGCGAAGAGGTCCCCTGCTTTGCGCTCACCAGTCCCTATGCGGGCTCTGACGCCGCCGCCATTCCCGACATCGGCATCGTTTGCCGCGGCGTGCATGACGGGCACGAAACGTTGGGCTTCCGCGTGACATGGAGCAAGCGCTACATCACCCTCGGCCCGATCGCGAGCGTGCTGGGCCTCGCATTCCGCGCGCTCGACCCCGACCATCTGCTGGGTGACGATGACGAGCCGGGCATTACCTGCGCGTTGATTCCGACGAACCATCCGGGGGTGGTAATCGGACGCCGTCACTGGCCCCTGAACGCCGTATTCCAGAACGGCCCCAATTCCGGCAAGGACGTCTTCATTCCGCTCGACTGGGTGATCGGCGGTCAGGCACAGGTCGGTAAGGGTTGGCGGATGCTGATGGAATGTCTCGCTGCGGGCCGTGCGATCTCGCTGCCGTCGTCGAACGTCGGCTATTCGAAGATCGCGGTACGGGCAACGGGTGCGTATGCCGCCGTGCGTCGCCAGTTCCGCACGCCGATCGGCAAGTTCGAGGGCGTGCAGGAAGCGCTCGCGCGCATGGCCGGCAATTTGTACGCGATGGATTCCGCCCGCCGCATGGCAGCGCTCGCCGTCGATCTCGGCGAAAAGCCCTCGGTGATCTCCGCCATCGCGAAGTATCACGTCACCGAACGCGCCCGCAAAGTGGTGAACGACGGCATGGATGTGGTCGCGGGCAAAGGCATCTGCATGGGCCCGAACAACTTCCTTGCTCGCGCCTACCAGCAGATTCCGGTGTCGATCACGGTCGAAGGCGCCAACATCATGACGCGCTGCCTGATGATCTTCGGTCAGGGCGCGATCCGCTGCCATCCGTACGTTCTCAAGGAACTCGCCGCCGCCCAAACGGCGGACCACACCGCGGCCGTACGTGCGTTCGACGATGCCCTCTTCGGCCATCTCACGTTCGTCACGAGCAATATCGTGCGCGGCGCGTTGCAGGGCATCACGCATGCGCGCTTCTCCGCCGTGCCGTCGAACGCCGCCCCCGAGCTGCATGCCTACTACCGCGCCGCGAATCGCATGTCGACGCTTCTCGCCATCGCCGCAGACGTCTCGATGGCGGTGCTCGGCGGCTCGCTCAAGCGTCGCGAGAGCATTACGGGCCGGCTGGGCGACATCCTCTCTCAACTGTTTTTGCTCACAGCGACGCTCAAGCGTTTCGAGGACGAAGGCCGCCCCGACGCCGATCTGCCGCTAGTGCATTGGGCCGCGCAAGACGCGCTTTGGCAGGCCCGCGAAGCCTTCGAAGGTGTGCTCGCAAACTATCCGTCGCGCTTTGTCGCCTGGTGGATGCACTGGAAGCTCACGCCGCTCGGCCTGCCGTATGCCAAGCCGTCCGATGCACTTGCCGCGCAGGTGGCCGAGTTGATGCAGACACCGGGCGATGCGCGCGAGCGCCTCATTGCGGGCAGCTACTCGCCGCGTGTCGAGATCGACGGGCTTGCCTATGGCGAGATCGTCTTCCAGATGACGCCGCAAGTCACCGCCATCGAACAGCGTCTGCGCACAGCGATCAAGGAGGGACGTCTGCCGACGATGCCGCAAAGCCTGCCCGAATTCACCGAATGGGTGGACCACGCGGCGACGCAGCAACTCGTAAGCAACGAAGAGCGACAGGTGTTGGCGCAGTACGCCGACTACGCCGCGCGGGCGGTGGCCGTCGACGACTTCCCGGCCGACTTCGGACGCCTTGCCGACATGCAACACGCCCAGCAACAGGAAGCGGCCGACGAAGCGCTCACCTCGTGAGCCCGTCGGTCTGCCTCTGCGCCATCACTCTGAGGATTTCCGCACCGTGACGACGTCCGACCGATATCTTGCTTTCGCCAACTCCGCCGTGGGTAGCCGTCTGGCCAATGCGCTGGGGCTGCCCCGCCCCGTGCCGCTCGAGCGCATGCCGGCCTATGGCGACACAGAAGCACGCGACATTCCTGCGCCGCTCGCCGTCGTGGGCGGCGCGGGAGACGCGCCGCTACTGCCCGGCCTCGCCCGCGAACTGCACTGGCTCGGCATTCCAAGCCTTGCTCATGCCGCACGACTGGACTGGATTTCGTACGCCAACAAGGCGGGCACGATGAGCGGGCGCTTCAACCCTGCCGAAGGGGTACGTCCGAAAGCGCTGCTGTTCGACGCAAGCGCCATCGCCAGTACGGACGAATTAGTCGCGCTCTACACGTTCTTCCACGACACCCTCGCCTCGCTCGATCGATGCGCACGCGTACTCGTGTTGGGTTTGCCGCCGTCGCTGGCAGCGACACCCCAAGCCAGCGTTGCGCAGCGTGCGCTGGAGGGTTTCGTGCGTTCGCTCGCGAAGGAACTCAAACGCGGGGCCACGGCGCAATTGCTGTACGTCGCCCCACATGCCCGCGAAGCCTTGCACTCCACGTTGCGCTTCTTCCTCTCGCCGCGAGCCGCTTATGTGAACGGGCAGGCCGTCACCTTGCAAGATCCCGTGTTTGAAACGCCGCCGATGCGCGACCAGCGTCCGCTCGCCGGACAAGTCGCGGTCGTGACCGGCGCGGCGCGAGGCATCGGCGAGGCGATTGCCACCGTACTGGCGCGCGACGGTGCGCACGTCGTGTGCGTCGACATCCCGGACGCACAGGCCCCGCTGGAAGCCGTGGCGACGCGTCTCGAAGGCAGTGCGCTCACGTGCGACATCGCCTCGCCCGAAGCGGGTGCGACGCTGGTCGCCCATTTGGCCACGCATGCGCCACGCGGCCTCGACATCCTGGTACACAACGCCGGCATCACGCGCGACAAGACCCTCGTGCGCATGAGCGAAGCCCAATGGCAAAGCGTGCTGGATATCAACGTCGGTGCGCCGCAGCGCTTGAACACCGCTCTGCTCGACGCCGGTGTGCTGCGCGCCAACAGCAGAATCGTCGGCGTGGCGTCCATCAGCGGCATCGCGGGCAATCGCGGGCAGACGAACTATGCGGCGTCGAAGGCAGCGGTGATCGGCATGGTCGAAGCGTGGTCGCCAAGCCTCGCCGAGCGCCATATCAGCATCAACGCCGTTGCGCCCGGATTTATTGAAACGCAGATGACCGCCGCCGTGCCGTTCGCCATTCGCGAAGCCGGACGCCGCATGAATTCGCTCGGTCAGGGCGGCCAGCCGGTCGACGTCGCCGAGGCCATCGCCTGGCTGGCGCATCCGGCGTCGGGCGCGCTGACCGGACAAGTTGTGCGCGTGTGCGGTCAAAGCCTGCTGGGAGCATGACGATGGCCAACGACCGCCCTCGCGACCCGCCGGACACCGCGTCGTCGCCGTCGGCGACCGGACAGAGGGCGATCGACGTCACCCGTCTGCCCTCGCCGCTTCACCTGTATCTCCGCGCGCTGCTGTCGGCGCGCAAGTCGGCACGGGCGCAACCGCTCCCGCCACTGGCATTCGAGCGCCGCAACATCGCGCTCGATGCGAACGACATCGCTCGTTATGCCCGCCTGTGCGGCTTTTCAGATGCCCACGGCGTGCCGCCAACGTGGCCACATCTGCTTGCCTTCCCGTTGCATATGTTATTGATGACGGACCGCGCGTTTCCGTTCGCCATGCTTGGCATGGTGCATCTGGCGAATCGTATCCGTCAGCACACGGCGCTCGCGGCCGGTGATCGGCTTGACCTCGACGTGCGATGTGGCCCGCTGTACGCGCATGACAAGGGACAGGTGTTCACCGTGCTCACCACCGCCCGCCGCGACGGCGACGTCGTGTGGTCGGGCGAGAGCCTGTACCTGCGCACGGGCGTACGCGACGCCCTCGGTCCCGCCTATCGCGCCGAACTAAGCGCCAACCCATCCCTCGCAAAGGCTGCCACGTGGCAAGTACCTGGCGACCTTGGCCGACAGTACGCGCGCGTCTCCGGCGACTACAACCCGATTCACCTCTGGCCGATGACGGCCAAGCTGTTCGGCTTCCCGCGACCGATCATCCACGGCATGTGGAGCTTTGCCCGAACGCTCGCCGCCGTGTTGCCCGTCGACGCGTCGCGAGTCGACCTTCTCGTGGAATTCAAGACGCCGCTGCTGCTGCCAGGCGAAGCCACGTTATGGCGCGATTCGCAGAGCAACGTCTTCGAACTGCGCGACGCAGCGGGCACCGTGCCGCATCTGCGTGGACGGTGGCAAGCCACGCCAAGCGCATCGTCCTCCATCAACATGTTCGCTACGGACCCTACATGAGCGCCTACAAACCTACCGCACCGGCTCCCGCCCTGCGCCGCGTCGCCATTCTCGGTGGCAACCGTATCCCGTTCGCGCGTTCGAACACGGCATACGCCACCGCCTCGAATCAGGACATGTTGACCGCGTCGATTCAGGGCCTCGTCGACCGCTTCGAGTTGCACGGGCAGTTGCTGGGCGAAGTTGCCGCCGGCGCCGTCCTCAAACACGCACGCGACTTCAATCTGACGCGCGAATCCGTCCTCTCGACAACGCTCGCCGCGCAGACGCCAGTCTACGATGTCCAGCAAGCGTGCGGCACGGGACTCGAGACGGCGATCCTCACTGGCAACAAGATCGCGCTCGGACAGATCGACGTAGCCATCGCCGGTGGCGTCGACACCGCATCGGACGCCCCCATCGGGGTGAACGAAAAGCTGCGCCAGATCTTGCTCGAAGCGAATCGACAACGCAGCACTGGTGGCAAGCTCGGTGCGCTCTCCAAGGTGCGCCCCGGCATGTTGTTCAGCCCTGCCCTGCCGCGCAATGGCGAGCCTCGCACGGGCCTGTCGATGGGCGAGCATTGCGAACTGATGGCCAAGCGCTGGCAAATCGAGCGCGCCGCGCAGGACGAACTCACGCTCGCGAGCCATCAACATCTGGCCGCCGCGTATGAGCGTGGATTCTTCCTCGATCTGATGACGCCCTTTCGCGGCCTGCAACGCGACAACAATCTGCGGCCCGACGTCACTCTCGAAAAACTGGCCAGTCTGAAGCCGGTGTTCGATCGCAGCGCGACGGGCACGCTCACCGCAGGCAACTCGACACCGCTGACCGACGGCGCGTCGTGCGTGCTGCTCGCGAGCGAGGACTGGGCACGCGCGCACAACGTGCCGGTGCTCGCCTATCTGACCTATTCGCAAACGGCGGCCGTCGACTTCTTCAACCCCGACGAGACGCAGCGCGAAGGCTTGCTCATGGCGCCCGCGTACGCCGTGCCGCGCATGCTGGCTCAGGCCGGCCTCACGCTGCAGGACTTCGACTTCTACGAGATTCACGAAGCCTTCGCCGCACAGGTGCTCTGCACCTTGAAGGCGTGGGAAGACCCGCAGTACTGCCGTGAGAAGCTCGGATTGTCGGCGCCGCTGGGCAGCATCGACCGCCAACGGCTGAACGTGAACGGCAGCTCGCTCGCCTGTGGACACCCGTTCGCCGCCACCGGCGGACGCATTCTCGCCACCCTCGCCAAACTGCTTGCCGAGCGCGGCGGCGGGCGCGGCCTCATCTCGATTTGCGCGGCCGGCGGGCAAGGCGTGGTCGCGATGCTGGAGCGGTAACACCACTGACGTCGCAGTTGCAGAAGCAGTCGCAGAAGCAGAACAAGAAGCAAGCGCAGCAAACGATAAGGGGCAGCCGGAAACACGACCCTGCACATGCATGCAAGTTGCCAACAGAGCGACCCATCAGCGGCAGGTGCTCGTGCAAAAGCACATCAATGGAGACAACGATGGATCAAGCTGTCCAGCAGGAACGCGTCTGGCTCGACGCCTATCCTCCCGGCGTTCCCGCCGACATCGACGTGACACGCTACACGTCGCTCGTACAGGCTTTCGACGAATGGATCGGCAAGTACCGTGAACGTATTGCATTTGTGAGTCTCGGCAGCGAGATCACCTATGCGGAGGTCGCCCGGCAGGCATATGCGTTCGCCGCGTGGCTGCAAGCGCAGGGCGTGCGCAAGGGAGAGCGTGTCGCGCTCATGATGCCCAATTGCTTCCAGTATCCGATCTGCCTGTTCGGCACGCTTATCGCCGGTGCCGTAGTCGTCAACGTCAATCCGCTGTACACCGTTCGCGAGCTGAAACATCAGTTGCAGGACAGCGGCGCGCGCACGATCGTCGTGTTCGAGAACTTCGCCAAGACGGTGCAGGAGGCCATTCCCGGCACCGACATCCGCAACGTGCTTCTCACACAGATCGGCGACTTGCTCGGGCCCGGCGCAAACGTGAAGGGACGCTTCGTGAACTTCATCATGCGGCAGGTGGCGAAGCAGGTGCCACCTTACGCGTTACCGCAAGCGGTGCCACTGCGTCAGGCGCTCGCCGAGGGCGCGAAGCAAACACGCACGCCTGTCCCCCTCACGCGCGATGACCTCGCCTTCCTCCAATACACGGGCGGCACCACAGGCGTTGCAAAAGGCGCCATGCTCACGCACGGCAACGTACTGGCCAATCTGCTTCAGACCGAGGCATGGGCGGCCGACCAGCTTGACGGCGACATCGAGGTGAATCTGTCGCTGCTGCCGATGTATCACATCCTCTCGCTCACGGTGAACTGTCTGGTGTTCATGAGTCTTGGCGGGCGCAACATTCTGATTGCGAATCCGCGCGACGTGAAGAAGGTCGTCTACATCATCCGCAACGAAACCTTCACCGGTGTCACGGGTGTCAACACGCTGTTCAATGGCTTGCTCGAAAACGCAGACTTCTGCGCTCGCGACTTCTCCCGGTTGAAACTCTCGCTGGCCGGCGGCATGGCAACGCAGCGCGCGATTGCAGATCGATGGAAACAGGTCACAGGCAAACCGATCATCGAGGGCTACGGCCTGACGGAGTGCTCGCCCATCGTCACGATGAACCCGGTCGACATCGCTCACATGGACGACGTCGATTTCACCGGCTCCATTGGCCTGCCGGCCCCGTCGACGGACGTTCGCTTCAAGCGTGACGACGGCACATGGGCCGAGTTGGGCGAGCCGGGTGAGTTATGCGTGCGCGGCCCGCAGGTCATGCGCGGCTACTGGCAGCGGCCGGAAGACACCGCCAGGACGTTCGACGCTGACGGTTGGCTGATGACCGGCGACATCGGCGTGATGGACACGCGCGGCTACGTGCGGCTCATCGACCGCAAGAAGGACATGATTCTCGTGTCGGGCTTCAACGTCTTCCCGAACGAAATCGAGGACGTTGTGATGCTCCACCCGGGCGTACGCGAAGCGGCAGTCGTCGGCGTGCCCGATCCGGTCGCAGGCGAGCGCGTGAAGCTCGTGGTCGTGGCGAAAGATTCGCAGTTGAGCCCCGAAGCGCTGCTGGCGCATTGCCGCCAGCATCTGACCGCCTACAAGCTGCCGCGCATTATCGAATTCCGTCAGGGCGAACTGCCCAAGACGACCGTAGGCAAGATCCTGCGGCGGGAATTACGTGAACCGGCTGCCGCGACTCGGGGAGACAAATAACATGTCCCAGCCCCCTTCTCCTCATGCCGCACGCCGGCCTTGCCATCGTTCGCGCCGTCTGCTCCGAACGCTGCCTGTCTTCACCGCGAGCCGTATCGCACTGGCCCTCGCGTTGCTGCCCGCCGCGCTCGTTGCAGGCGCATTGAGCGCGTCTGATGCCATGGCGCAGACCCAAGCCGTCGTCGGCGCATCGTCACCCACCGCGCCCGACGCGAATGCCGCCGGCAACGCCTCGGCGGCGGACAATGGCGATGTCGCTAAACTGGCCGCCCTTCCCGTCGCCGCGCAAACGCAATGGCTATCCCGCGCGATCAAGAGCGGTGAGTTGGCAAAGATGAGCGACGACCAGATCGTCGCCCGCATGCAGGCGATTCAGCCCGAGGCCCTCGTGCGTTTTCTGAAGGCCGAATCGGCCGCGCTGCCCGAGTATGAATACGAACTGACGCGCCACGAGCGCATCAACAATCAATGGCAGACAACGCCCGACCGCATGCTCGTCAAGGTGCGCGAAAAGCCGTTGCAGATCTACGCGAAGTGGCTGCCCGACGGTGCCCATACGGGTCAGGAAATCATTTACGACGAGACGAAAAACCCGAAAGAGATGTACGGCCATCTCGGCGGCATTCTGGGCTTCACGTCGATCTGGAGCAGCATCGACGGCACGCTCGCGCGCTCGCAATCGAACCACACGGTGCGAGATCTCGGCTTCGCATTCATTGCGGAACAGATTGCCCACGACGGCCGCGGCTTCCGCGCCGCCGGGCTGCCCGAGAAGCCCGCAAGAATTTCGATTTCCGAATCGAATGGCACCCGCATGCTCGCACTGGAGTGGGATGCACCGTCCGGCCCGCCGCAGCATTACGCGAACAAGTCGCGCGTGCTGATCGATCTGAAGACGGGACGACCGCGCGGCATCGAAGCGTGGGACGCATCGGGACAGAAGGTCGAGGAAATGCGCTTCGAGAAAGTGCGCAAGACACAATGGACCGACGCCACGTTCGACCCCAAGAATCCCGACTACAAATTCTGATGCGACGTGCGCGGCGGACTGGCGCCGATATTCTATAGAGGCACGACGAAAGCCCGCCACCCTGCATTGAGGGTGGCGGGCTTTCGCTTATCCGAACATCACTTGCCGGCACCCGCGATGTTGCGCTGGCACCGGCATGCCAAGACCGTTCAGGTCTGC